>JAFAWI010000137.1 GCA_019241915.1 Alphaproteobacteria bacterium | reverse complement strand
CGATGGCGAAGGCGGCTACACGGTCTGGGGCAAGCTGGTGCCGGCCGAGCGCAGCCTCGCCGACAGCGCGCTGCCGATCGGCCTCGCGCACAAGGTCGCGTTGCGCCGCGACATCGCCGCAGGCGCCGTCGTCCGCTGGGCCGACGTCGCGGTGCCCGACAGCGAGGCGGTGCGGGTGCGGCGCGACATGGAACGCCGCTTTGCGCCGCCCGCCGCAATCGCGGCGCAGTAGCACCGGGCCATGAAGCTCTACCTGTTGTCTTATGTCGCAACCGCTGCCGTCTTTCTGGGCTGCGATGTGCTATGGCTGACGGTGACCGGCAGCACGCTCTACCGCCCACTGCTCGGCGACCTGCTGCTGCCGGGCTTCCGTCCGGTCCCGGCGGTGTTGTTCTACCTGGTTTACATGGCAGGGCTGGTGTTATTCGCCGTGTCGCCGGCGATCGCGTCGGGGCGGTGGACCACTGCTCTCATCAACGGCGCCTGCCTCGGCTTTGTCGCTTACGCGACCTATGACTTGACCAATCAGGCGACATTGCGGTCGTGGTCCACGACAATCACGGTGCTCGACCTATGCTGGGGCACGGTGCTGAGCGCCATCGCCGCGAGCCTCGGCTATGTCATCGCCTCGGCCGTCGCGCGCGCCACCGGCGGCTAGGTCTGGCGCGTTTCGATCTCGGCGAGTGCGTTTGAGAAGGTCAGTCCGACAAACGCGATCAAGCTGCCGACGCTGACCGCGTTCAACCCGAGAAACGCGGTGTATTCTTCGGACGAGTAAAGGTGCAGTGGCGCCCCGTAGCGGCCGTGCAGCAGCAGATACGCGGCGAGCCCGAGCCCGACCAGCGTCAGCATGACAATCCGCTCCGAACGGCGGAACAGCATCGCCGCGATCATGATGCACGGCGCGAGGAACAATTCGATCCCTGCCGCCTCGCCGAAGACCTTGGTGCAAAATACGGTATTGACGATCCCGGTCAGCGGCAGCAGCACCCGACCCCCGAGCGGGCAGCGCCGCGCGAGCGCCGGCACCGCCAGGAAGAACGGCGTCGACAGAAAGGTCAGCGCCGTAATCGCGATGTCCTTGCCAACCAGCAGGTAGATGTAGAGCGGATAGAACGGCTGGTTCCAGACGATGACGACCGCGATCAGATTGGCGGCGGCGGCCAGCGGATCGGGATGCGCGATGTAGCGGCGCACCGCACGCCACGGCGCCATTTCGCTACTCCACCGGGCGCAGCCGGTAATGGCTGACCCCCCACTCTTCGCCGCCGGCATGGCCGAAGAGCCCCGCGGTTGCGAGGAAGAACAGCCGCCAGCGTCGCCACCACAGCCCTGCGACGGGACCATAGGTCTCTGCCAAGATCGGCTCGATCACGCCACGGTTGGCGTCGAGATTGGCGAGCCAATCGAGCGCCGTCTTCTCGTAGTGCCGCCCGTTCCAACGCCATTCCTCCTCGACCGCGAAAAGGTCGGGAAACTGCCGAACAAGGCCATGACTCGGCATGATGCCGCCGGTGAAAAAATGCTGCGCGATCCAGTCTGCGGGGTCGCGATGGTCGAAACGATAGGGCCGCGCTTTGTGTGCAAAGACATGGACAAACAGTCGGCCGTGCGGCGCGAGCCATTGGCGTATGCGGCCGAGCAGCCGGCGCCAGTTCGCCATGTGCTCGAACATCTCGACCGAGACGATCCGGTCAAAGCCGGCGGCGGGCGCGAATTCGTTCATGTCGGCGGTGACGACGGCCAGGTTGCGCAGCTGACGCCGCATCGCCTCGCCCTCGATATAGCCGCGCTGCGCATGCGAATTGGAGACGGCGGTGATCGCGGCGCCAGGATAACGCTCCGCCATGAACAGGCTCAGCGAGCCCCAGCCACAGCCGAGTTCCAGAACACGCTGGCCGTCGGCGAGCCCGGCATGCGCGGCGGTTTCTTCGAGCGCCCGCAGCTCGGCCTCGGCAAGGCTTGCCTCGGGCCGCTCGTAGAGGCAGCAGGAATATTTGCGGTGCGGCCCGAGTGTCAGCGCAAAAAATTCGGACGGCAGCTCGTAATGCTGGCGGTTGGCCGCATCAGTGTGTTCCGCGATCGGAAAATCGGCCATCGCCGCCGCGAAATCGGTCTCCTCGCTCGCGGGGGTCGCGGCGCGAATGCGCGCCGAACGAGCGACCAGCTGCGCAATGCCCAGCCGGAGCAGCGGGTCGGGCAGCGGCAACCGCTCGACCGCGCCAATCGCCGCGGCGATCGGGTTCACGACGCCGTCGCTGCGCGTTTGCCGCGCCGCGGTCCCAGCCAGAACGCGTTGACCCGCGCCTGATAGGCGCGGAACGCTTCGCCGCGCGAGCGCAGCATGTGCGCTTCGAGCGGCGGTATGCCCGACGCATAGACCAGCAGCCAGTACATCAGCGCCGGCCCGAGCAGCGCCAACCAGCCCCAGCCATAGCCGCCGGCCGGATCGATCGCGATTACCGGGTAGCCGAGCCAGCCGAGCCACTCGAAGAAATAGTTCGGGTGGCGCGACATTCCCCACAGGCCGATGTCGCAGACCTGTCCTTTGTTGTTCGGATCGGCCCTGAAGGCCGCCAATTGCCGGTCGGCGACGCCTTCGCCGGCCACCGCCGCCAGCAACAACACGACGCCGAGCACGTCGCGCGCGCGCAACGCCGGCGCCGGATTGTGCGCCGCGATCAGGATCGACAGCGCGAGCAGCCACCCGCACAGCGCCTGGATTTGCAGGAACAGCAAAAGCCGGGCGCGGTATGCCGTGCCCCATTCCTCGCGCAGTTTGGCGTAACGGGGGTCGTCGCCGCCGCCGCGGATATTGCGCCCGGCGATGTGCAGCCCGAGGCGCAGCGACCACAGCGCCGCCAGAACCGCGACCAGCGCCTGCCGCGCCGCCGGCGGCGCGCTCAATGGCGCAAGTGCCGCGACGACACCGGCGACGCCGATTGCAAACGACCAGATGGCGTCGATCCAGCCGGGCTTGCCGGTCCGTACGACAAAGGCCCAGGCGCCCGACATTGTCACCGCGAGGCCGGTCGCGAGACCGGCAAGCAGCCAGCCAAGACTCATCGCGGCGCCGTTGCGGCGACCGGCGCGGCGGCCGGTGGAGCCGGCGACGCGCCGGTGACGCCGGCGACAAATTGCACCGTATCGCGCAGCACGGGCGCCAGCGGGCGCAGCGGCGGCGAAAACGCGCCGATAAGCGTTCGGTGACCGACATCGTCGTAGAACTTTGTGGTGACCGCACCGCCCTTTTCGGCGATGCGCTTGGCAATGCGCGTGACGTTGCCGGGATCGACGATATCGTCGGCGCGGCCGCTCGCGAGAAAAGCCGGCGGCGCGCCGGGTTCGACGAAATTGATCGGCTGCGTCACCGCAAGCTGCGCCTCCGGACCGAAGATGATCTTCAGCGTCGCGCTGTGCAGCGGCAGGAAATCGTAGGGACCGGCAAGA
>JAFAWI010000457.1 GCA_019241915.1 Alphaproteobacteria bacterium | reverse complement strand
TCTTCCAGGACCCCAAGGTGCGGCAGGCGCTCGCCTATGCCTTCGATTTCGAATGGTCGAACAAAAACCTGTTTTACGGCGCTTACAGCCGGACGCGCAGCTATTTCGACAATTCCGAACTTGCCGCGACCGGCGTCCCGCAGGGCGACGAACTGGCGCTCCTCGAGCCGTTTCGCGGCCGGATCCCCGACGCGGTGTTCACCACCGAATACCAGCCGCCGAAATACGACGGGTCGGGCGAAATCCGCGACGGCTTGCGCAAGGCGCTGACCCTGTTGAAAGCAGCCGGCTGGAGCTTCAAGGGCGAGCAGCTGGTCAACGACAAGACCGGCCAGCCCTTTCAGTTCGAGATCCTCAACAACGATCCGCAAATCGAGCGCGTGACCTTGCCGTTCATCCAGAACCTGAAGCGGCTCGGCATCGCCGCGACGCTGCGCACCGTCGATGTGTCGCAATACCAGCGCCGGATGGACGATTACGACTTCGACATGACCATCGTCGTCTTCCCGCAGTCGCTGTCGCCCGGCAACGAGCAGCGCGAGTTCTTCGGGTCGGCCGCCGCCGACCAGCCCGGCAGCCGCAACGAGCTCGGCATAAAAAGCAAGGTGGTGGATGAGCTGATCGAGCAGTTGATCGCGTCGCCCACCCGCGAGCAGCTCGTCACGCACGTGCACGCGCTCGACCGCGTCTTGCAATACGGCTACTACGTGATCCCGCATTACCATCTCGGTCAATTCTGGGTCGCCTATTGGGACAAGTTCCGCCGCCCCGAGAAGCCGCCCGAATACGGCTTCGGGCTCGAAACCTGGTGGATCGACCAGGGCGCCGAAAAGACGGTGGAGACCAAGAAGCAGACCGAGGGCAAGTGACGGCGTCCCGCGCGGTCACAGCGCCGACCGTGGCCCTGCCTCGGTTGCGGGGGCGGGGATTACTTGTGCGGCGGACGGCCTCTCTGCTCGTTCCCCGGCGAGCGGGGGAGGGTCGGGGCGGGGCGTTTTATGCGGCGGGCTCCCGATGATCGCGTACGCCATCCGCCGCATCCTGCTGATGATCCCGACGCTGTTCGCGATCATGGTGGTCAACTTCTTCATCATCCAGGCCGCCCCCGGCGGCCCGGTACAGCAGATGATCGCCAAGCTCAGAGGCAACACAGTGAGCGCCACCGAACGGGTCAGTGGCGGCCAGGGCGACGTTGCGCAAGGGGCGCAGGCCGGCGGGGACACGCAATACCGCGGCGCCCGCGGCATCGATCCGGCGCTGATCAAGCAGCTCGTCCACCAGTACGGCTTTGACAAGCCGCCGCTCGAACGTTTCGCGTTGATGATGAAGAACTACGTGCGTTTCGATTTCGGCAACAGCTTCTTCCAGGACAGGAGCGTCGTCAGCCTGATCTGCGACAAGCTGCCGGTATCGATCTCAATCGGCTTATGGACGACGCTGTTCACCTATCTCGTCTCGATTCCGCTCGGCATCCGCAAGGCCGTCAAGGACGGCAGCGGCTTCGACGTATGGACCAGCACGGTCATCATCGTTGGCTACGCGGTGCCGAGCTTTCTGTTCGCAGTGCTGCTGATCGTGCTGTTCGCCGGCGGCAGCTATTTCTCGCTGTTTCCGCTGCGCGGCCTGGTCAGCGACAACTGGGCGAGTCTGTCGTGGCCGATGCGCATCGTCGATTATTTCTGGCACATCGCGCTGCCGATCCTGTCGCTGGTGATCGGCAGCTTCGCGACCTTGACCATGCTGACCAAGAACTGCTTTCTCGACGAGATCAACAAGCAGTACGTGCTGACCGCACGGGCCAAGGGCCTGACCGAGCGCCGCGTGCTCTACGGCCACGTGTTCCGCAACGCGATGCTGCTGGTGGTGGCGAGCTTTCCGGCAACCCTCGTCTCGATCCTGTTCACCGGGTCGCTGTTGATCGAGGTGATCTTTTCGCTCGACGGGCTCGGCCTGTTGGGCTTTGAGGCCGCAATCAACCGCGACTACCCGATCATGTTCGCGACGCTCTATGTCTTCACGCTGATCGGCCTTGTGCTCAAACTTGTCAGCGACCTGACCTATATGCTGATCGACCCGCGCATCGACTTCGCCACGCGCGGCGCGTGAGGCTCCGCGCGGTAAAGGCGCCGAATTCATGCACCGGCGATGGCGCCGCCCAGGGCGACCCGCCCCGGCGGCGCCATCGGGTCGGCTGCTAGCGGTAGGGCGGGGGCGGCGGGGCCGGAGTCGTCAGCACACCGGTCGCCGCACCAACGCCGGCGCCGACCGCAGCGCCGGTCGCCGCGCCGGCGCCGCCGCCGATCGCCGCACCGGTCGCCGCGCCGGCACCGGCGCCGATTGCCGCACCGCCGAGCGCGCGGTCGGCCGGGTTGTACGGATTGCAGGCGGCCAGGCCGAGAAGCAGTGCGGCAGCGGGCAGCATCATGATTTTCGACATTGGGAATCCTTTGGGGCATCGATTGACCGAGAGACAACGCAAGGTGAGGCAACGCGTTCCGCCAATGCAGCCGATGGTCGAGAGAGCTGCGCGCGGCCGGTTCAGGGGCGGCCGGGGCGATTCACGCTTGAAATCGGAGCGGTGCCGGTTGCATTGGTAGGCATGAGCAATTCGCAGGCAGCGCGCGGCGCCTCGGCTGCGCCGCGGGAGCGGCCGGGCGGCGCAGCCGAGGCGCCTTACATCGATGGCGGCGAGCCGGTCGAGACGCTGCCGCCGTTGCAAGAGTTCGGCTTTGAGGAGCCGAGCCCGCCGCCTGCACCGAAGCCCCCGCCGGCGGCCCCACCGTCGCCGCCGTCAGCCCTGCCGGATGCAGCGCCGGCGCCGCAGCGCGGCCTCTTCGCGCGTCTGCGCCAAGCCGCGCCGGCGGAGACGGCGCCCGAAACGGCGCAAGAGCCACCGGCACCGGCCGTCGACGCGCCGCCTGCCGGGTCGCGTCGGCTGCCGGGATTTTTGGCTGCTCTGGGCACGGGCGCGGCGAGCGGCGCCGCCGAGCCGGCGGCACCGCCGGTCAAGCCCGCCGGACCGCCGCCGGCTACCGCGCCGCGGACAAAATCCGCCACGGACGCCGCGCCGGCGCGCGAACTGCCGCCGGCGCCGGGTTTTTTGGCCGGCAGCGGCGCCGCCGAGCGATCCGCGGGCGCGGCTGCGGAAGCGGCGGCGGCCGCCGCCGATTCCATGCCGGTCTCGCCCGAGCCCAGCTTCGCCGAGCGGTTGGCCCCGATGCTGCGCCGGTGGCGCGCTGCCATCCCCGGCGCGCGGCGCTCGTGGATGGCGATCGGCGCCGGCGCGGTTGTCGTGGTGGTGCTGGCCGGCATTGTCGCCGCCGGGATCGGGCCGTTCGCGCGTCACCGCGATTACCGGGCCGGCACCCCGCCGGCCGATCCGGCGCAGCGCTTCGCCTATTACCAGACCGGCGCGCGGGCCGGCGACGCCGAGGCCGAGCTGCAACTTGCCATCCTTTACGCCAAGGGCGAGGGGGTGACGCAGGACTACGCCGCCGCGGCCACCTGGTTCCGCGCCGCCGCCGACCAAGGCGTGGCGCGGGCGCAATACGACCTCGGCGTGCTTTACGAGCGCGGTCGCGGGGTCAAGATCGATCTCGCCGAGGCGGCGAACTGGTACCTCAAGGCGGCGAACGGCAAGTTCCCGCTCGCCGAATACAACCTTGCAGTGTGCTACACCAAAGGCCAGGGGATCCGCCAAGATCTCCCCGAAGCGGCACTGTGGTATCGCCGCGCCGCGGGCCACGGCGTCGTGCAGGCGATGATCAATCTCGGCATGATGTACGAGAAGGGCGACGGCATCGCCGCCTCGCCGGTCGACGCCTATGCCTGGTATCTTGCCGCCGGCCAGCGCAACAGCGATACCGCGGCGCAGCGCGCCAAGGACGTTTACGCCAATCTGCCGCGTCTCGACCAGATCCGGGCCGAGGCGCTGGCGGCGGATGTCGCCGCCTCGATCCGCAACCCCGAGTCGGAGCGCGCCGAAGCGGCGCCGGAGAAGACCGATGCAAAGCCGAACAGTCATTGAGCGCGAAGAAGCGGCCGCGGGGCCGGCAAGCGACTATCTCGTCGTCGGTCGCGACGAGCCCGATCCACCCGGCATCGGCGCCCGAATCGTGTACGGGTTGCAGATCGTGGTGATCCTGCTGATCGCGCTGTTGTCGTTTGCGATCTTCTGGGTCGTCGGGCTGCTGCTCAACATCTTCTGACGCAGGGCGCGGCGCTGCGCTTAACCAAGCGCCAGCCGCGCGGCCAGATCGAGCGGCCAGAACAACGCCGCGCAAAACGCCACCGCGAGCGAGGCGGCCGGCCCCGGCTGCGTGACCGCGGCGGACGGCGTGCCGAGCCGCAGCGCCCCGTCGGCGAACCCGGCGGCGGCGTAGAGGATCAGCGCCGCCAGCCACAACCGCCGTCTCATTGCCGCGCCCTGCGGTTTGCGGTCGGCCTCAGCTGACGCGGATGTTCTTGAACTGCCACGGGTCGTCGCGGTCGAGCTCTTCGGGAAACAGCCGTTCGCGGTCGTGCAGCGGCGTCCAGTCGCCCCAGACGCCGACGAGATCGCCGAGATAGGGGCCGGCGACAGCGAGAACCCGCTCGTGGTCCAGCTCCTCCGGTTCGACGATGCCGGCGCGCGGGTGTTCGAGCGCCCAGACCATGCCGCCGAGCACCGCCGCCGTCACCTGCAGCGATGTGGCGTTGTTGTGCGGCACGAGCCGCCGCGTCTGCTCGATCGAGAGCCGCGAGCCATACCAGTAGACCCGGTCGCCGTGCCCCATGAGCAGGACGCCGAGCTCGTCGATGCCGTCAATGATCTCATCCATCATCAGCCGCTTGTCGGCTTGCAGCTCCCAGTTTTTGCCGGCGAGCTCGTGCAGGCTGAGCACGGCGTCGTCGCACGGGTGATAGGCGTAGTGGCAGGTCGGCCGGTAGCGCACCCGCGCGCCGTCGCGCACGGTCAGATAATCGGCGATCGATATCGATTCGTTATGGGTGATCAGAAACCCGATATAGGGACCTTCGAGCGGCGTCCAGCTGCGCACCCGCGTCGCCGCACCCGGGCGCAGCAGATAGATTGCGGCATCGCTGCCGAAGTCGTGCCGTCGCCCGTCGTCGGGCAGCCGCTTTTCGTGCGTGCCCCAGCCCAGCTCGGCCGGTTGCGAGCCCTCGCTGAAGAAACCGTCGATCGACCAGGTGTTGACGAACTCGCCGGGAACCTTCGGCATCGCCCCGACCTGCGTGTCGCGCTCGGCGATATGCACGACCTTGATGCCGAGCCGCTCGGCCAATTGGGCCCAGCCGCTGCGCCCGGCCGGCGCCGCAGCGTGCGGATCGGCGGCGCGCGCGAGGTCGAGCAGGGCCTGCTTGACGAAATGCGAGACGAGGCCGGGATTGGCGCCATGAGTCAACACCGCGGTCGGCCCTTGCCGATAACGCTGGCGCAGCGCCAGCGCGCTTTCGCGCAGCGCGTAATTCGAGCGCTGCGACGGCGACAGATTGGGGTCGGTATAGCCGCCCGGCCATGGCTCGATGCAGGTGTCGAGATAGAGCGCACCCGTTTCCTGGCACAGCTCGATCAGCGCGACGCTCGCGACTTCGACCGAGACGTTGAGCACAAAATCGCCTGCCGCCACCAGCGGCTCGAGCACCGCCCGGTAATTGTCGCGGGTAAGCGCGGTCTCGACAAAACACACACCGTACTGCTCGGCCTC
>JAFAWI010000269.1 GCA_019241915.1 Alphaproteobacteria bacterium | reverse complement strand
CGGCTCGCGCCGCTTGCATAAAGGCCGGACAGCCGGATGCGCGCCCAATCGAAGTCGATCGACGGCTCGGCCGCCGCAAAATAGCCGCTGATCTGCGCACCGTCGTTCTTCGGTGCGCCGAACTGGTTATGGCTCTGGTGGCCAAATTCCCAGTAGGTCGAGACGGTCAGGTTGAGCCGGCCGAAATGGCCGTCGCCGTTGTAGCCGATATAGTTGACGTTGTAGTCGTAACCGCGGTCGTCCCCGATTTGCGCCGGCCGCACCAGGAAGCCGTTCTTGTCGTAATAGAACTGGTCGCCTTCGCGGTTGTAGTTGAACAGATCGACGATCTGCGAGGTGAAGCCCGTTACCGGGAAATCCTGGCGGAACAGGTTGGCGACAAAAATGCCGTCCTGCCGCACCATCTCGCCGAGGTCGTTGAGCCCGCTGTTGGTGTCCTTTTCCAGGCGCTGGAAGTAGGCGAGGTTGTACTGCCAGCGATTGGCGTCGCGGTCGCCGAACAGGCGTACGCCGAGCTGATTGTCCTGGAACAGGAAGCCGCGGAAATCCGCGTTGAACGGCTGGATGCCGACACGCACCGAGTCGAAGTCGAAATACTCCGACACGTTGCGGAGGTGATAGTCGAGAAATGCTTCCTGCAGCCCGAGAAACTCGTCCGAGCGGACGCGGCCGCGCCCCGGGTTGACGTTGAGCACGCCGATCTCGCCGACCGTCGTGTAGTTGTAGTTGAAGGCCGGGGTAAACCGGATTTCGAGGTCGGGCGGCTTGAACGCGGTATCGCCCTTGATCAGCGACAATGTCACGATATCGGTTTCGAGCAGCGCCATCCGGCCGTACTTGCCGAACGTGTTCTTTTCGCCCGGGCGGGCGGTGTAGGTCGGCAGCACGCCGGTCGGCACCCGTGACGGCTCGTAGAGCGTATCGGCGATCGCCGCGACATTGAGAAACCAGTCGTCGCCAAAAATCGGCTTGTCCGCCTTGAGCGTGTTCGTGTTGTACGGGTCGAGCGGGTTCTCGTTGCGGCCTAGCGCGTCGAGAATGCGCCAGCGGTCCTGGACCGGCATGTCGATGCCCTGCTCGAACGGCTGGGGCGGCGGCAGCGCGGCCGGGTTGACCACCGGCTCGATCCCGGGTGCCGGCGGACGCCGTCCGGGGGCGCGGCGCCCCTCTGCCCCGGGATATTCGGCGCCGATGACCTTCTCGATGCCGGCGCGGTACGACGTCCAGTAATCCGCCTCGGCGCGCGCGTGCGAGGCCATTGCCCGCAGCGTATCGTCCGGCAGTGGCCGGTTCAGCGTCTGCTCCAGCTCGCTGCGCAGCGCCGGCGTCCGCAGCGCCCGTTCGAACGCCGTGGCGTCGCTGCTGGTCGCCCGGATCAGCTCGTCCGCCATCGTGAGATCGCGGCGCAACTGGTCGAGGCTGACCGTCGGGTTGGGCGGCGTTGCCGCAGCTGCGACGCCGCCGCCCAACCCGACCGTCAGCACAAGACACGCCAAAGCCCCCGCGCTGCGGCGTCCCCCGCGCCTGATCGGCGCTATGCCCCCCCGGGCGTTCAACACGGATTCTGCACGTTCTGGTTGAGGAACGGGTTTGCCGGGCAATTGACGTAGCGCAGGTGTCCCATGCCTTGCGGGTTGAGGTTGTCGTCGCGGATCGGCGCCGGCGCATTGTTGAGCGCGGTCATGCCGGGGGTCGGTTCGCTGAAGTTCTGCAGGCCGAGGAACGAGATCATGCTGTCCTGCTGGATGCCGTCGCCGGAGATGCCGATGCCGCCGACCAGCGTGTTGCCGCGGTAGATCGGGAAACCGCCGGAAAAGATCTGCATCCCGTTGGCGAGTTGCGTCTTGCCGCCCGACTGCACCGGCAACCCGGTGCCCAGCCCGCGCCCGGTGCCGCAGCCGGTAGCGGGCGGCAGCGCACCGAACACGCCCTGGAGGATGTCGGGTGCGACGAGGTCGAGCTGGATGCCGGTCGAGAAGATGCTCCAGCGGTTGATCGGCAGGCTCAGCGAGCCGTAGAGGCCGGTATTCTCGATGCCGTCAGGGTAAAACGGCCGCGCGATGTCGCCGATGCCCACCTCGGACCAGGCGAGACCGTCGGCAAACACGGTCGGATCGCCGGTCAGGGTTTGCGAGTCGGTGATGTATTGGGCAAACGTCCCCGAGGTCGTGCTCGCCGGAATCGTGATCGCGGTGACCTTGGCCGCCGCGTCGGTGCGCGAGAAGAAAACCGCCGAGCGGGCTTTCTGCAGCGACACGTCGGCGCCGAAGATCGGCGCGTCCGGCGTGCGCGCCATCGCCAGGATGTTGCCGTCGAGGTCGACGACCGACACGGTCACCTGGGCAAAGCTGTTGGTCGGGATGCGGATCGCCGCGCGCGCCGAGAACGCGACGTTGAGCGCGCTGATTTCGAGCGCCTGCGCTTCTGCCGCGGTGATTGCCTGGCCGGGCGGCGAGATGCCGTTTGTCGGCGGGAACCGGATGCGCCCGGCGCCGTCGGTAAATACATAGGCGGTAAACAGCGTGCCGGGATAAAGCACGGGTCCCAGCGCGCCGTCGGGCGCGATCCCCGAGGCGCCGTCGGCGCTGCCGTAGATGAGTCCGGGCGCGGAGGCCTGCCCGGCCGCCGGTCCGGCGAAGTAGCCGCCCAGCGCCACCGGCGTGTAGGTCCCGGTGCCGGATACGGGTGCGGCGAAGTTCGCCGGGGTCGCGTCGACGTATTGCAGCGTCAGACCCCCGACCGCGATGTTGTCGGCGGTGATCGAGGGGGGCGGCGTATAGCCCGTTTCCCCCGCCAGCGCGATCACCTCGTCGTCGTCGATCGGCACGCCTACCAGCGGGGTCAGGTTGTCGCCGTAGGTGTTCTTGGTCATTACCCCGATGCCGCCGACCAGCACGCCGTTCTTGTAGACCGGCAGCCCGCCGGAATCGGCCGAGAAGCCGAGCGGCGAGCGATGCGGGCCGCCATTGGGCACGCCGGGGGTGGGCGAGAACACGGTGTTGAAATCAGAGCACGAGAGCTGGCTGAACTGCACGCCGAACAGCGGACCGCCGCCCTGGTGCTGGACCCCGGGCGGAAAATGCTCCTGGACGATGTAGTTGGCGGTGCGCGTACTGAACGCATTGCCGTTCGACGACAGATAGGCGCCGGTGATCGCCTTGGAGATCGCTGCCTCGGTCGACGGCACCGCGTTGGGCGGCACCAATGTGCGGTTTTCCAGACCGGTGTTGGGATTGCGGCCCGAGACGATCGTGATCCCGGCGGGGGCGCCCGCCATTTGGGTCAGCGCCAGCACATTGCCGACCCGGTCGACCACCGCGATGGTCGCCGGTTTGCCGCGCGCGTTCGCTTCGTTGATGGCCTGCAGCACGATCGTGTCGACATCGAACGTTGTGAGGTTGGGGCTGGTGTTGGCTGGCCCCGGCCCCGGTGTCGCCGGCACGACCGCTTGCGGCTGCAGCGGACCCGACTGGCCGCCGCCACCGCCGCAGCCGCCCGGCGCCATACACCATACCGACAGCACGGCCATCGTCGCGCGAAAGGCGGGGTGGGACAGAATCCCGCGACGAAGGGGGGTCATTGCCGCGTCTCCTGACTCATGCGCATGGGGCCGCGCTCGCTGCGATGAAACACATGACAAGTGATGCACGTCGACTGGGCCCGAAGCTCCGCGTTTTCAGTACCGTGGCATTTTACGCAAGTTTCAATCCCAGGTATCAAAATCTCACCGCTTATTTGCGCTTCGCGGCTGGCATGACAGTCGGTGCATTGCATTCCGCGGTGCTGCGTATGGTCAAAGCGGGCCTGCGGCAGGAATCGCGTACGCAGCTCGACCGGCGCGATAAAGCGCGGCTGGTCGCCGCGCGGCGGCAGCGCGCTCGCGAGCAGTTTGGCCGAATCGATGATCCCGTTGGCGCCGTTGCCAAAATGGCAGTAGGCGCAGCCGCGCTTGTCGTCGAGCACGATGCCGAGCGCTGTTTTGCTCTTGTCGGTGACCCACGCGACCGCCTCCGCCGGCGGCGCCGCGGGCGGCCCGCCGGGCGAGCCGACGCCGCGCCGGTCTGCGAGCGGCTCGGCCAAGCCGCGCGGCGCGTCGCGCGCGCCTTGCAGCGCCAGACCCGCGTAATAGTTCCACACCGCCGCGATGATCCCGATGTCGTCGCCGTGCGGCACCTTCGCGCCGGGCCACGGCAGCGCCACCTTATCGAAGGTCAGCTCGTGGCAGCGCTCGCACTGGTTTTTGTAGGTGATCGGCAGGAAGCTTTGCCCGCTCGATTCGGGAACGTGGCAGTCGGCGCAGACCATCTCTTTGTAGCCGAGCGCCGGGAAGCCGCCTGCCTTCAGGTGGGCGGCATGCGAGAATTTGAGACCGGGATGATCGAGCGGCGGCGGATTGGTGCCGAGCTCGACCCGCGCGGTCGTCTTGCCGGCGGCATCGGCCACCACGGTCGCGCGAAACTGCGGGTGGCCCGCCGGAAACCCGCCGATGTCCTTGACCCCGGCGGCGGGTGCGGTCTCCGCCAGATTGCGATGGCAGTCGAGGCACAAGCCGGCGGTGTGTATGACGCTGCCTTGGATCCCGCGATGCTCGGTGTGGCAGGAAATGCAGCGCAGCGACGACAGTCGCTCGCCCACCGCCCCGAGCGGCATGCCATGCTCGACATGATCTCCGACCTTGGCGTGGCAGGCGAGACAGGCATTGTCCGCGACACGCTGAAAGGCGCCCTGGTGGCACGTTGCGCAATCGGCGGCGAAGAAGCGGTGCGCGTTGGAAAACTCGCCGGTGTCCCAGATTTGCCCGATCGCGACCGGCACCGCGGGCGCCGCATTGTCGCGGTGCCACGGCGGCATCAGCTTGCCACCAAAAATCACCAGCGGGGCGCCGAGCGCAATCACCGCGACCAGCAGGAAACCGGTCCAGGCGTAGATGCGCTTGCCGCCGCCGCGTTCGAGGCCGATCCGGGCGCCGGCGGTGACACGTTCGAGCGCCGGCCCCAGCGGCTGCGCCAGTTCGATCTGGATCGCCCCGTCGCAGCCCTCGGGCGTTTCGAGCACCTCGATGCGGTAGGGGCCGAGAAGGATTTCGTCGCCGGGCGCGATCGAGGCGTTCTCGACGCTGTGCCCATTCACCAAAAGCGAGGCCGCGCCCAGCTTTTCGATCGACATGCCGCCGGCGCGCGGACTGAGCGTTGCGACATGCAACCCGACCCGGATATCGGCCAGCGGCACCTGGTTGTCGGTCCCGCGGCCCAGACCGATACGCGGCGCGCTCGCCCGCTGTGATCGACGCATCACAGCGGCACCGCGGCGGGTAAGGAACGTAACCTCAACCTCCATACGCCGCGTCGCAATTCATGTGCTGCGGGATCCGGTGCGGGCGCGGTAGCAGGGTCACGACGCAACCACCGGCTACATGAAGAAGATCGCGATGATGTGCGCCGTCAGCGCGGCAAGCAGCGCAAAGGTCAGCGGGATGTGCAGGAAGAGCCACGCCTCCATCATCGCCTTAAAGCGGATGTCGCGGCGGATGCGGGCCAGCAGCGCCGCCTTTTCGCTCAGCTTGACCAGCGTCTGGCGCCAGGCTTCCTGAACGATCGTATGGCCTTCGGCGATCGCCTCCATATGGGCGATCGCCGCCGCCGTGGTGCAGCGCGGGTAGCGTCCGCTGAGCTGGCGCCACGCCGAGCCGCCGATTTCGTTGGTCTCGATGCAGCGTTCGATCGCCGCGACCGTGGTATCGTCGAGCGGCATGACGACGTTGCGCAACTCGTCGTCGATGCCGGCGATGCGGCCGAGCATCTGCGCCGTCGTCATGCTCTCGCGGTTCTCGGTCATCTGCCGCGGGTAATGCGCGTAAGCGAAGATGCCGAAAATGCCGCTGGCGATGACGATGCACATCAGCGCGTAGGCGAAAGTGTGAATGTTCCAGCCGAAGTGGAAGCCGGTGTGCAGCGTCGCGACAAAAAACAGCGCCAGCCCGAGGTAGACATGTGCCGAGAGCCGCGCGGCCAGCCGGCCGGAGTTGCTGTTGTATGTGCGCTTGCGGTAGCCGAACCACGTCAGCCACAGGATCAGCAGCGCACCGACCGTGCCAAGCGTGTAACCGGCCCAACCGCCGCCGTACGGCTGACCGTACGGCCGCACCCCGAGGTACAGCGCGATCGACAGCAGGACCAGCACCGTCGCCCACCGCAAAAACCGGAACCGGTTGTAGGCGAGAAAAGATTCGTGCCGGGTCGGCCTGATGTCGAGGCCAGCCGCGGTAAAGCGGTCGCTGACGCTCATGCCCCGGCGTGCCTCATCACGTCGATGAAGCCGGCCGGATCGACGCGGATCGCGGCGCCGGTCGGGCAGGCGCGCACGCAGGCCGGTCCGCCGTCGATCCCCTTGCACATGTCGCACTTGACGGCGTGCTTGCCGCCGGTTCGCCGCGCCAGCCCGGCCGGCGACTTGTCCTCGCCCGGGCCGGGGCCGCGGCCAAAGAACATCCAGCTCAACAGCCCCGGCTTCTTCTCCGGCACCGCCGCCATCTGAATGACGCCGTAGGGGCAATTGCGCTCGCAATTGCCGCAGCCGATGCATTGGTCGCTGATGAACACCTCGCCGTTGGGCGCGCGGTGGATCGCGTCGGGCGGGCAGTCCTGCATGCAGTGCGGATCTTCGCAATGGCGGCACGAGGTCGGCACGTGCAGCATCTCGAACGTCGGCCCGGCCTCGCGGTTGAGCCGGCTGACGCCGTGATGCGTCTCGGCGCAGGCCTTCTCGCAGTTGTCGCAGCGCACGCACAGCGACTCGTCGATCAGCAGCACGTCGGTCGCTTCGCCGCACCCCTCGCGCACCAGAAACTTGATCAGGTCGCCGGCCTCGGCGTTCCGCTGCATCAGGTTGCGGTCCATCATCCGCTGTTCGAGCTTAGCCTCGACCTTGCGACGCAGCGCCGGGTCCTTTTCGAGCAGACCGCGGAACGCGGCGCTGTCCATGCGGATCGCCTCGGTGGCGCTCGCGGCGGTCACGGTCGCCGCACGGTTGCGGTGCGTGATCAGCGCCATTTCCCCGACATAGTTCCCCGCCGGCACATAGGCGAGCACCACATCCTTGCCGCCGCAATTCATCGACACGGTCACCGAACCCTTGCGGATCAGGTAAACCGAGTCGTCGGTCGCATCCTCCTCGATCAGCTTCTCGTTCGGGCGGAACTCGACGACCGCCGAACTCTCCACCACATCGCGCAGCAGGTTGTCCTCGACCTGCGGCGCGAGGAACGTCTTGATTTCGCGGATCACCGCCGCCTTGTCGATGCCGGCCTTGATGGTCGGCTCCGACCGCACCAGCTTGACCATGGTGTTGCGGTCGATCTCAAGCAGCAGCGCCTGCGTCGTCGCGATCACCGTGCTGGTGCGCCGCCGCCCCGAAATCAGCGCCATCTCGCCAAAGAAATCGCCGCGCCGCAGCCGGACCATCTCGTCCGGATTGTCGGGGTCGACCTGGATGCCGACCTCGCCGCCGAGGATGTTGTAGAGCGAGTTGGCGAATTCGCCGCGCTTGAACACCACTTCCCCCGATTTCGGGTAGTGGATGTTCGAGTGGATCAGGAACTCGCGCACCTGCAAGGTCGTCAGCGCCGCGAACAGCGGCAGCCGCTCGCGCACCGCGGCGACCAGCTCGTTGACGTTCATCTTGACGCCGGCGTCGTCGAGCTTGGCCTGGATCAGCGGCTCGTCGGCGGGCGGGATTTTGTTGCCCTGGATGTACTCGACGACCTCGTAGCCCTGATTGAGGCAATGCTTGATCAGCGGATAGCCGGCAAGTGCACCGACGATATAGAGCCCGGGTATCTGCGACTCGTAGGTCTCCGACACCGCGGGATAGGCCGTCGGGCTGTCATTCGGGAAGACGATGCCGCAGCTTTCGACAAAGCGCCGGGGCGGCAGCGCGCCAATGCGCGCAATGACCCGGTCGCATTTGAGCCGCACGCCGGCGCCGTCGGCGGTGTCGAGTACGAGAAACCCGCCGTCCTCGAGCCCCTTCGGTTCGCAATTGGCGAGGTGCTGGATGTCGCCGCGTTTGATTGCGGCCTCGATCAGCGCAATGTTGCCGGCCTTGGCGCGCGGGAAATCGGCGACGCGGTTGACGATCGACACGTTGTTGTTGACCGCCAGCGCCAGCGCGTTTTCGAGACCGGCGTCGCCAGTCCCGATGACGACGATCTCCTCGCCCTTGTATTCGTCCGGATCGTCGAGCTGGTACTGGACGAACGGCAGGTCGTTGCCGGGGATGCGCAACCGGTTGAGGTTGCCCTGGACGCCGATCGCCATCACCACATTCTCTGCGGCGACCGCCTCGCCGCTCGACAGCGTCAACGTAAAGTCGCCCTTTTGCCCTTTGATCGCGGTGACTTCGACCCCGAGCCGCAGGTTGATCTTGTCGGTCTCGACCGCAGCGGTCCAGCTCTCGATGATCTCCTCGCGCGACTCCTCCTTGAAGTCGAGATCGCTGCGCAGCGGCAGCACCTCGGGTGTCGCCATCACGTGCTTGCGCTTTTGGTACTTGAAAATCGTGTCGTTGATATGCGGCGTTCGCTCGAACAGGACGTGCGAGACGCCGAGCTTTGCGGCATGGGCGGCGGCGCTGAGGCCGGCGGGCCCCGAGCCGACGATGGCAACCTTGAATTCTGCGGCCAACGGACGATCCACTTTACTTGATGTTGCAGCGTTCGCGGCCGCCCCACGCAGCCGACGCCCAGCTCCCTCCAAGCAACAAAGAATCTACCAAGCCGGCACTCCGAACGGTAGGGCCTATTTCGGAGTTATTGTCGGTATTGGCGGAACGGCGCAGGCTCTATGCGCCCATCGCGACATTCGCAACCGAAGGGAGCAAACCAGCAATGCCGGAAACCGCAAAGCTCGCGCTTTACGCTAGCGTTGCCAATCAATTGAACCGCTTCGAGGTCGATGTTCCGGCCGCAACGCTGCGCCGCGGAGGCACGATTCCGCTTCCGGCGAACGTGCAATATGCCTGGCCGCACGCCACCGAGCCGTATCTTTACGTCGCGACCAGCGACAGCGCTTCGGGGATGGGTCCGGCCGGCGCCAACCACCACGTCAGCGCGCTGCGGATCGACCGCGATTCGGGCGGATTGTCGCATCATGGCGCGCCGATCCGGCTGCCGACGCGGCCGATCCACATGGCGACCGACGTGCCGGGCGAGCACGTGCTGGTCGCCTTCAACAATCCCAGCGCTCTTCGCGTCTACCGTATCGGCGCCGATGGGACGCCTGGCGCCGAGGTGCCGCAGCCGGGACCGCTCGACCCCGGCATCTTCGCGCATCAGGTGCGCGCGACACCCGACAACAAGCAGGTCATCCTGGTGACGCGCGGCCACGACGCGGCGGGGCCCAAGCCCGAAGAACCCGGCGCGCTGATGCTGTGGGACTTCAACGAGGGCGTGCTGTCGAACCAGCAGAAGGTCGCGCCCGACAGCGGCAACGGCCCCGGTTACGGGTTTGGGCCGCGCCACCTCGATTTCCACCCGTCGCAACCCTGGGTCTATGTGTCGCTGGAGCGGGAGAACCGGCTCGACATGTTCACGCTCGACGGCGGCAGGCTCTCGCCCCAGGCGGCCTTTCGCGAGAACAATCTGTCGCGGACGGTGCCGCCGGGGGCGCGCCAGGCGGTCGGCACCGTCCATGTCCACCCCACCGGCCGCTTTGTCTATGTCGCCAACCGGGCCTCGACCACGGTCGAGGAAGGCGGCCGGCGCGTGTTCGCCGGCGGCGAGAATACCATCGCCGTTTACGCAATCGATGCCGCGAGCGGGAAGCCGACCCCGATCCAGCACGTCGATACGCGCGGCATCCACTGCCGCACCTTCCAGATCGACCCGAGCGGCAGGTTGCTGGTCGCGGCACATATCCACGGCATCGCGCTGCGCGACGGCAGCGAGGTGCCGTGCTGCCTGTCGCTGTTCCGGATCGGCGACGACGGCCGGCTCGATTTCGTCCGCAAATACGACATCGACGTCAGCGGCGGCCGCACGATGTGGTGGATGGGGATGGTGCCGCTGTAGCGCCGCCGGCGCCTGCCCACGGCGAGCGGCAATTCGGCCGCGCGGTGTCAACCCGGCCGCTGTTAGGGCGGCTGCCGATGCTCGTCGCCGTGATTGTGGCCGCGATCTCGATCGTGGTGCTGGTGATGGTGGCCGTCGCCGGCGCGCACATGGTGGTGGTGCGCCCGCTGCGGCGCGCCGGCATCGGCCTCGTAGCCGACGATCTGGGTGCGGTATTTGCACAGCTGGCAGTTCATCGCCGGGCTGCCGTGCTCGATCTCGGCAACGCGCTCGACAAACGCGTCGAGCAATTGCGGATGGTCGCGCAGATAGCCGGCTTTGACGAACTCGCTCGCCGGATGGCGCCGCGCCGCCTCATCGGTAGCGGCGTAGATGCGTTTCACCAGCACGCCGGTGAACAGGAAGTACGGGAAGACGACGACGCGGCGAAAACCCAGCCGCACCACGCGGTCGAGCGCGGCATCGACGCGCGGATGCGCGACGCCGCTATACGCGGTCTCGGCCCAGCCGAAGCCGAGCCCCTCCCACAGCATCCGCGCGATCTTGGCGATGTTCGAATTGGCGTCGGGGTCGTTGGTGCCGCGCCCGACGACGACCAGCACCGCATCGGAACGGTCGCCCGGGGCGGCCGCCGCGACGCGTTCGGCGGCGGCGTTGATAAGGCGTGCGTCGATCGCCAGGTCGCGGCCGAGCCGCACCTCGATGTCCGGGTAGTGGGCCGTAAAACTGTTCATCTCCCACGGCAGGTCGTTCTTGACATGGTTCGCGGCAAACAGCATCCCCGGCACCGCATAGATGCGCCGTGCACCGCGCGCGACCAGCGCGGCCAGCCCCTCGCGGATGTTCGGGCTGGCAAATTCGAGGTAGCCGGTCGCGAAATCGTGTTCCGGGAAGCGCGGGCGCAACGCTGCCGCGAGCAGTTCGAACTCCCGAACCGCCTCGGGATCGCGGCTGCCGTGGCCGCAGATCAGCACGCCGGTGCCGCTCATCTTGCCGTCATCTCCGATCCTTCCGTTATGGTGCCGGGCGATGCTGTCCGCCCTCTACGACAGGCTGCCGCTGCTCTGCCTTGCGCTCGGCATCGATGCCGCCTGTGGCGAGATGGGATTGCTGTTTCGCGCGCTGCCGCACCCGGTGGTGCTCGCCGGCCGCGCCATCGGGTGGTGCGACCACCGGCTTAACCGGCCGGCCGACGGCGCGGCTCGCCGGCGCGCGGCAGGGGTGCTGATTGTGCTGGGGCTGGTCGGCCTGGCGGGTGCGGCGGGATGGGCGCTGCACCGGCTGTGCCGTGGCAGCGTCCCGGGCGCTGCCGCCGAGGCCTTTGCCGCCGCGGTGCTGCTCGCCCAGCGCAGCCTGTTCGACCATGTCGCCGATGTCGGCGGGGCTCTTTCGCATGACGGGATCGATGCCGCGCGGGTTGCCGTCGCCCGCATCGTCGGCCGCGATCCGGCGCGGCTCGACGCGGCGGCGGTAGCGCGCGCGGCGATCGAAAGCCTCGCGGAAAATTTCTCGGACGGCGTCGTGGCGCCGGCGCTGTGGTACCTCGCCGCCGGACTGCCGGGCCTGCTCGCCTACAAGATGGCGAACACGCTCGACAGCATGATCGGCCACAACAGCGAGCGCCACCGCGCGTTCGGCTGGGCCGCGGCGCGGTTCGACGATCTGCTCAACCTGATCCCCGCGCCGCTCTCCGGCTTGTTGATCGTCGCAGCCGCCGCTTTCGGCCCCGACACCCGGCCGGCGGCAGCGTTGAGGATCATGCGGCGCGACGCCCGCAACCACCGCTCGCCCAACGCCGGCTGGCCCGAGGCGGCGATGGCCGGCGCGCTCGGCTTGGCGCTCGCCGGGCCGCGCCACTACGCGGCCGAGACCGTCGACGACCCGTTCCTCGGCGATGGCACCCCCGATGCCACCGCCGCCGATATCGGCCGCGCGCTGCGCCTCTACGTGCGGGCCTGCATGCTGCTCGCCGCCCTCAGCGCGGGCGCGTGGCTGGCGCCGCATCTCACGCGGCCTTGGTGAGGCGAGGCGCGCGCGCCGCGGCGTGAAGCGCATCGAGATCGAGCGACGCCGCGAGATGCTCGGCCAGCCGGTCGAGCGTGTCGTCGATCAGGCTCTCGTACGCGAACGGCCCCGCGCCCGCACCGAGCCGCGCGAGAAGGGCGCGGCGAAACGGATCGCTCGCAAACAACCCATGCAGGTAGCAGCCGGCGACCCGGCCATCGGCGCTGACCGCGCCATCGGCTCGGTCGCCCAGACGCAGCATCGGCCGCTCGGCGCCGGCGGTGATCCCGAGATGCATCTCATAGCCGCGCACGGGCGAACCGCCCGCGATCTCGACCCCCGCGGCCGCGGCGAGCCGCTTGGCCGCGCCCAGCACCGTGTCGACCTCGAGCAGGCCGAGCCCGGCGGTGCTGCCGGCGGTTCCCTCGACACCGCCGGGATCGGCCACCGTGCGGCCGAGCATCTGGTAGCCGCCGCAAATCCCCAGCACATGCCCGCCACGCCGCCGGTGCGCCAGGATGTCGATGTCCCAGCCCTCGCCGCGCAGCGCCGCGAGGTCGGCGAGCGTCGCCTTCGATCCGGGCAGAATCACCAACCGCGTGTCGGCCGGCAGCGGCTGTCCCAACCGCAGCATGACCAGTTCGGCCCCCGGCTCGGCGCGCAGCGGATCGAGATCGTCGAAATTGGCAATATGCGGCAGCACCGGAACGGCGATCTTGATGCGGTCGTGACCCCTGCCCCCACCCCGACCCTCCCGCGCTTGCCGCGGCGGGAGGGGGATGGGGGCAGAT
>JAFAWI010000215.1 GCA_019241915.1 Alphaproteobacteria bacterium | reverse complement strand
CTGGTGATCGACGCCCGCCTGATCGAGCCAATCGCGGCGCTGCGCCAGATCGGACAGCCGAGGCTGGATCGGCCGCCCGAGACCGCCGTCGCCGAATTCCAGCCGCGGCGCGGGCCCGTCGGCGTGCAATTTCACCGACGGAAACAGCCGTTTCTCGGTCTTCAACACTTCAAGAAGGGTCGCCGGCACGACATGGGCATGGGTGTCGATGATCATCTGCGCGTATCCTCCCAAATCTTCTTGCTGATCGGCCGGTAGAGCCGCACGCACGTATCCGCTTTCGCGAGGTCGAGCAGCGGCGAGGGGTCGTCGATGACGGCAAAGCCAAATTCGGCGGCGTCACGGTCGAGCCTCTCGACTTTGGTCCAGCTCAGGGCAACACCCGGCGGCAATGTCACGTTACGCGCGTTCTCGAGCCGCAGCAGATGCTTTCCCGCGGCCACTTCCGGGCTCGCATCAAGCCCGTCGAGGAGGTTGCGGCGCCAGTTGAGGTGCAGCGCGCGCCACTCGCCGGTCGAGCCGGGACCGCCGCGAGCGCGGTACTCTGCACTATCGAAGACCGCTGCGGAATCGACCTGGTGCAGCGCCAGGTAGGGTGCCGGGCACGGCAGCAGCGACCGGAACCGCTGCGAGGCACGAAAGCCAGGGACACCGAGCAGCACCTTGATATGCGCCAGGTACCATGCGTGCCATTCGGCTTCGCGGTCGCCCAGCCGCATGTCCATCTCGACCATGTAGATCACGCGGCTTTCCTCCATCTTCATCGCCACCCGCGGGCGGCACGCCGATCCGGCTGCCTCGTGGCCGGGAGCGAGGAGAGTGCTTTGTCGCCCCGATGCCCGCAACGATGCGCTGCGCAGCGCCGCCGTTTTGCGTGTCGCCGGCGCAGCGAGTAGAGTGCGGCTACGGGAGGACGCCGGACGGAAAGGAAGCGCGCGATGCCCCAGGCCACGATGCGCCGCGAGGGAGCCGCCCCGAATTATTCGGAGGCGCTGGCGCGCGCCGAAGCGCTGATCCCGGTGCTGCGCGAACGGGCGTCGCGCGCGGAGGAACTGCGCCGGCTGCCCGACGAGACCATCGCGGACCTGCACCGCAGCGGCCTGTTCCGTGTATTGCAGCCGAAGCGCGTCGGCGGCAGCGAGTTGTCGTTTCGCGCCCTGGTCGAGCTGGTCGCGGCGGTCGCGCGCGGCGACGGCTCTACCGGTTGGGTTTTCGCCAACCTGGCGGCGCATCATTGGCTGTTTGGCATGTGGCCGAAACAGGCGCAGGACGAGGTGTGGGGCCAGTCGCCGGATAATTTGATCGGGTCGGCGCTGATCTTCCCGCGCGGGCGGGCGCAAAAGGTCGATGGCGGCTATCGGCTTTCGGGACGCTGGCCGTTTTCGAGCGGTGTCGACGCCGCATCGTGGAACCTGGTGGGCGGGATTGCGACGGACGAAGAAAACGGCACCGCCGGGCCGCGCATCTTCCTGCTGCCGGCAAGCGACTACACGGTCATCGATACCTGGCAAGTGATCGGCCTCGCCGGCACCGGCAGCAAGGACGTGCTGGTCGAAGACGCGGTCGTGCCCGAATATCGCACGCTGTCGGTCGATCAGATCGCCGGCGGTCCGAACCCGGGCAGCGCGGTCAACCCTTCGGTGCTTTACCAGCTGCCGGCGATCAGTCTGTTTGCGTTCTGTATCGCCGGCGTCTCGCTCGGCATCGCGCAAAGCGCAATCGAGCATTTCACCGAAACCACCCGTACTCGGCTGTCGAGCTACAGCGGGCGCAATGTTGCCGACTTCAACACCGTGCAGGTGCATGTCGCCGAGGCCGCGGCGCTCGCCGACGCAGCGCGGGCGATCATGTTCCGCGATTGCGACGAGGCGACCGGGAGCGTCAGCGAGGGCCGGATACCAGACCTCGCCCACCGCGCCCGCTACCGCCGCGACGGGGCGTTTGCCGCGACGCTGTGCACCAAGGCGGTCGACCTGCTGTTTGCCGCCACCGGCGGCGGCGCGATCTATGCAAGAAACCCGCTGCAGCGTGCGTTTCGCGACGTGCACGCGGCCAACGCGCATTATGTGCTGAACTGGGACATCAACGGCGCGATGTACGGGCGCGTCGCGCTGGGCTTGCCGCCCGATGCGACGCTCTAGGCACAAGAGGAAGGCACAGTGTCAAGCGAACTGCCCGGCAGCCACAGCGCTACGGTCCACAGCACCTCGGCCGAGGGCTTCAACACCCGCGAGTTGCGCAACGCGTTGGGCTCGTTTGCGACCGGCGTCACGATCATCACGACGCGCGACCGCGCCGGCAAACTGCACGGCATGACCGCCAACTCATTCAGTTCGGTGTCGCTCGACCCGCCGTTGGTGCTGTGGAGCAGCTCGCTTTACGCGCAGAGCCTGCCGGCATTCCAGGAAGGCACGCATTTCGTCGTCAACATTCTTGCCTTCGACCAGATTCCGCTGTCGAACAAGTTCGCCAAACAGAGCGATGACAAGTTTATCGACACCGACCATGTGATCTCGGAAAGCGGCCCGCCGGTGATCATCGGCGCCGCCGCGCATTTCGAATGCCGCAACGAATTCCGCCACTATGGCGGCGACCACATCATCTTCATCGGCCATGTCGAGCGGTTTGCCTACACCGACCGGCCGACCCTGTTATTCTGCCGCGGCAAGTACATGCGCGGCGAACCCATCATGCAGGATTGAACCGCGTGGCCGCACCGCGCGACATTGCGATGATCGGCCTCGGCATCATGGGGGGCGCGATCGCCCGCAACCTCGCCGGCAGCGGCTTCTCGGTCGCGGGCTACGATATCGACGCCGCGAAGATGGCCGCGTTGGCGCGCAACGGCGTGCGCAGCGCAAATTCGGCAGCCGGCGCGGTCGGCGGCGCCGCGGTGGCGCTGACCTCGTTGCCCGGCGTCGCGGCGCTGGAGGCGGCGGTGGCCGACCTCGTTGCGCACCCGCAGCCGGGTCTCATCGTCGTCGAGGTCAGCACCTTGCCGATCGAGGCCAAGGAAGCGGCGCGCGATGATCTCGCCGCGGCCGGCATGACCATGCTCGATTGCCCGCTGTCGGGAACCGGCGCCCAGGCGGTCAGCAAGGACCTCGCCGTCTATGCCAGCGGCGATGAAGCCGCCTTCGAACGTTGCGGCGGCCTCTTCGCCGGGTTCGCCCGTGTTACTCATTACCTCGGCGCCTTTGGCAACGGCAGCCGCATGAAGTTTGTCGCCAACCTGCTGGTCGCGGTGCACAATGCCGCCGCCGCCGAGGCGATTGTGCTCGGCGCCAAGGCGGGGCTCGACCCGTTCCGCATTCTCGACGTGGTCGGCAGCGGAGCCGGGACCTCGCGCATTTTCGAGCTGCGCGGGCCGATGATGGCGACGGGTGTCTACACGCCGCCCACTGCGACGATGCACGTGCTGCAGAAGGACAGCGCGATCATCGGCGAATTCGCTCGCAGCCTCGGCGTCGCGACACCAATGCTGGACGCCGCCGCGCCGCTTTACGACGATGCCGCGGCGCAGGGATACGCCGAGGAGGACGTTGGGGCCGTGCATGCGGTGCTCGCACGCCGCGCCGGCCTCGGGTAGCGCATGAAGAAAGGATCGCCAGCCATGTTGACCGAAAGCCAGCTCGCTACCTATCGCGACGATGGGTTCCTTGTCATCCCCGACGTCTTCTCCCAGGCCGAGATCGCAGAGCTGCGCGCGGTGACCGACGATTTTGTCCGTGCGTCCGCCCGTGTCGCGGCCAATGACGAGATCTACGACCTCGAAGACACGCACAGCGCCGATCAGCCGCGCGTACGCCGGATCAAGGCGCCGCACGCGCATCATGACGCGTATTTCCGCGCCAGCCGCCATCCAGCCGTGATCGCGATCCTCGAACAGCTCTGGGGCAGCGTCCGCTACGACACCGGCAAGCTGAACATGAAGTCGGCCGGCTACGGCGCGCCGATCGAGTGGCACCAGGACTGGGCATTCTACCCGCACACCAATGACGATCTCGCCGCCGTCGGCATCATGCTCGACGACTTCACGATGGAAACCGGGCCGATGATGGTCATCCCAGGCAGCCACCGCGGCCCGATCTTCGATCATCATGGTCCCGACGGCCGGTTCTGCGGCGCGATGGACCCCCACGACCCCGATGTCGATTATGCGAAGGCGGTGCCATGTCTCGGCAAAGCCGGGTCGATCACGATCCACCATGTCCGCGCGGTGCACGGGTCGGCGACCAATTTCTCGGGCGCCGAGCGGCGCTTCCTGCTCTATCAGTACCGCGCCGCCGACGCTTGGCCGTTGTTGGGTCTGAAAGAAGGGATCGAGAAGTTCAACGATCAGCTGCTGGCGGGCGAAAACAGCCTGGCGCCGCGCCTGACGCCCGTGCCGGTGCGCATGCCGCTGCCGCCGGCCGCATTTCAGGGCTCGATCTACGAGAACCAGCGCACCACCGGCCG
>JAFAWI010000204.1 GCA_019241915.1 Alphaproteobacteria bacterium | reverse complement strand
CGCTGCGCGCACCACCCGCCTGCGCCTTGCGCCGGCGGTCACGGTGCTGCCGCTGCACCATCCGATCCGCGTCGCCGAGCAATGGGCGACGCTCGATCTGCTGTCCGGCGGCCGCGTCGATTTTGCCGCCGGCCGCGGCTACGACCGTCGCGAATACGCGCCGCTCGGCGCCTCGTTCGACGACAACCAAGCGATCTTCGCAGAAGGCCTGGAGATCGTCCGGCGGCTGTGGGCCAGCCCCGAGCCGTTTACCCATCGCGGCCGGCATTACCGCTTCGACGAGGTGGCGATCACGCCGCAGCCGGTGCAGCGCCCGATCCCCGCCTATGTCGCCTCGTTCTCGCAACCCTCGATCGAGCTGGCGGCGCGGCTCGGCTGCAACCTGATCGTCGCGCCGTTCGCCGCGGCGATGACCTTTGGCGGGCTGCAGCAGGTGCACGACGCCTATCGCGACGCCTGCCGCCGGCACGGCAATCCGCCGGGCCGGCTGATGTGCAGCTATTTCCTGCACTTCGCCGACAACCCCGCGGAGGAGGCCGCGGCGCGCGCGCGCCAGGTACGCTACTACAAGGAATGTGCGGTCTTCGCGTTTCCCGGCGATCCGAAGACCGCGCCGCCGAGCTATCGCTATTTCGCCGAGATCGTCGACCGCCTGCACAGCGTGCGGCCGCAGGATCTCAGCGAGAACGCCGTGCTGCTCGGCTCGCCGCAGCAGATCGTCGACACGCTGAAAAAGGTCGAGGCCGCCGGCATCGCCGAGGTCATCCTCTACGTCACGGTGGGCCTCAAGCCGCACCCCCAGGTCAAGCACGAGATGGCGCGCTTCATGGCCGAGGTCGCCCCGCATTTCGCCTGACGCAGCCGCACCGCCCGGCTCCTCCCCCGCGGCGGATGGGAACCATGCGCAGCACGGCGGAGCGGGCACCGGCCGGGTGCGCACCCGCCGTTGCACCAAAAAAGTAAGAAAAAATTCACCCTGTGTGACCGGGCTCACACCGACGCGCGTCCGCCGTGCGTATCTGGTGCAGTGAGGCGCAGCGAGCGGAGTTCGTCATGTCGCGCAACCATCTGACCCAGTGGATCGAGGATGCCGAAGCGCGGCATGTTTTCGAGGATGCGATGATCGGCCGTGGCTGGGCGGTTACCGAAACGCATTTCCTCCATCTCGGCGACGCGATCGCTAAGGTGCCGTTCCATGCTGTCGGCCTCGAGCTGATGGCGTTTGGCGCGCACGTGCTCGACCGGGTACGCCACCCGGTCGGCCGCTGGCGTTAGGGCCGCGCGCCGACGCGGCTTCCGGTCGCAGGTCAATCGCGCTACCATTTCCGCTCAACCGGGGCGGGAATGCGCATGCCGGCGCCGACACCAGTACAGAAGCGCACGCTGTTCGAGGGCCACGCGCTGTTCGGCAAGCTGCCGCCGGCCGATCTCGACGCGCTGCTGCTGCACGCCCGGGTCGAGCATTTCGCCGCCGGCCGCACGATCTTCACCAAGGGCTCGCCCGGCCGCAGCATGATGGCGATCCTCAAGGGCAGCATCCGCATCAGCGCACCGAGCCCGGCCGGTCCGGACATCGTGCTGACCATCCTGCACGCCGGCGAGATTTTCGGCGAAATCGCGCTGCTCGACGGGCAGGACCGCACCGCCGACGCCACCGCGATGACCGATTGCGAGCTGCTGGTGCTCGATCACCGCGACTTCATCCCGTTTCTCGAACGCCGCGCCGACCTTTGCATCCTGTTGCTCCGGCTGTTGAGCCAGCGGCTGCGGCAGACTGACCGGCAGGTCGAGGAGGTGATGTTCGGCCGGCTCGACGCGCGCATCGCCAAGGCGCTGCTGCGCTTGGCGCAGAGCGCGCCGCCGGCGGGCGACGCGATCAGCCTGCGCATCACCCAGCAGGAGCTGGCCGGGATGGTCGGCGCGACCCGCGAGAGCGTCAACAAGCAGCTCCATGTCTGGCAGAGCGAGGGCATGGTGCAGCTTGGCAAGCGCCTGATCGTCATCCCCGATATCGACGCCATCGAAGCGCTGGCTTAACCTCCCCGCCTCCGGCCGAGGGAGGAGTGATGGACCTTAGCCAATTGAAGGACGCCGCGATCGAGGCGACCGCCCGCGCCTTGCAGGACAAGTTCGGCGTCGCGCCCGACGAGGACAGCGACGAGTGGGAGGAAGAGTACCGTCGCCAGTTCGCGCTCGCCAAAGAGCGCTACGGCGTCACGGTGCCGACCGTCGCGCGTGCCGCCGGACCGGCGTTGCCGCTGCCGCCGCTGCGCGGCGACACGCAGGAAGCGATCCACTGGGGCGAGCAGGTGCGCGCCGAACGGCTGCGCGAGGTGACAGACGCGTCCCGCCGCGCCTGGATGGCCAAGACCTGGACCCGCGCCAAGCTGTGGACCGACACGCGCGAGGTGCCGATCGCCACGCTGCTCCAGCGCACCCAGGGGCAATACGACGATTATCGCCGCCAGCAGGCCGAGCAGCAGAAGGCGCAGGGCGCCGCGGCGCGCGGCAAGGCGGCCGCGCTCGCCGCCTATCAGGCAAAGCTCAAGGCGGCCGGCGTCACCGAGGCCGGGCTTGTTGAATTGATCGACCTGGCCGAACGCACAAAACCCGCGCCGCTGGTTGCCAAGATCGCCGACCTCAACGCGCCCGACCGTCACCTGCGCGTCTTCACCACGGCCGACCCGGCCTCGCTACTGGTCAAGGAAAAGAACCTCAAAGGGCAAGTCGATTACGGCATCGAGCGCGACGACGGCCTCGTCGCCGACCTCACGCTGTTCGCCGCGGCGCCATAGGCGACAGGCGCCGCTCCAGCCGCAACCGCCGCCGCCATGACCGCCTGCCGACCTGCGACTAAAGCCATCCGCAAAATTGCCATAATCGCATCGTATCTCTTCGGCTTCCGGCGCCCTGCAACGGGCCGCGCGAAATGACACGAGAGTTAGCGGTGGCTGAATTGACACACAAAACCATAGAAACTGCGGTCGAAACAGCAGGAAGCCCTCCTGTTCCGGGCACCGATAACAGCAGGATAACAGGAGGTGCGCCTCCTGTTATTGTTGCTAAACCCGCACGAACGGCTGGCGGCCGGTTTGCCAAAGGCGCCTCGGGCTATGCCGCCGGCCGCTTCCGCAAGGGACGCTCGGGCAACCCCCAGGGGCGGCCGAAGGGAAGCGGGCGGGGAAAGCCGACGCCGGTGCCCTCGGGGTCGCGGGCGGCGGCGGCGCTGCTCGATGCTGGCGCCGAGGGGCTGGCGCAGCGGGCGATCGAGCAGGCTTTTGCCGGCGACCCCGTGGCGGTGCGGTTCTGTCTCGGGCGGGTGCTCGGCGCCCGGCGCGGTCAGCCGGTGGTGTTCGACGTGCCAGCCGTTGGCGCCCCGGACGATGTCGCCGCGGCGGCCGCGGCGGTCGTCGCCGCACTCGGCGCCGGACGCCTGACCCCCGACGAAGCCCGCGCGGTGGCCCGGCTGCTCGAGGGCCTGCCGCGTCTGCTCGCCGCGGGCGGGAGGGGCTCGGCCCCCGCCGAGGATCCGCGCGAGGCGCTAAAACGCGCACTCGCCCGCCTCGCCGACCGCGAGCAGTTCTGGATTTCAAGGGAGGCTGACAGCGGCGCGCCTGCGGCGCAGCCGCAATAAAAATCCCCACGAGACACGGAGGCACCGGGAGGACGAGCGAGGCAATCCTCCGTGTCTCTGTGCCTCCGCGGTCAAAAGATTGCCTGCGGCGCGCCGAAGCGCCGCCTGGAACCGCCTCCCGCAGACCGTCGTTGACGCGGGAACCAGCAACCGCAACGGAGCCTTGCCGTGGGAGGTCAACCCGGCAAACCGGCGCCGCCCGGCAACCCGCCGGTGCAGCCCGACCCGCAGCGGCCGCCGCCGGTCGAGGAGCCGCCGCGGCCGCTGCCGCCGCCACCGCTCGAACCGCCGCCCGAGCCGATGCGCGCCTGACCGCAGGCGCGCAAACGGCGCGGCCCGGCTTCCGCCGGCTCCGTGCCGTCGTTCGCGACCCCCTAAGGGTGGTAGGCGAGGGTCAGCGCGGCGATGCCGCCGGCGACATTGAGCCCGGTGCTGCCCTGGATGCTGAGCGGCTGCAGCGCGATCGTATTGCCGCCGCCGCCGATCAGCGCATTGGCGCCGAGGCCGAGGCCGACCGTCGCGCTCGCGGTGCCGCCGGCATAGGCGCCGTTGAGCGCACCCGGCTGCAGGTTGGCCTGCGGCGCGACTACGGTCCACAGCATGACGCTCGCCTGGGTATAGCCGAGGTCGACGCCAAACCGGTTGATCTGGCCGGTATACTGCTCCTGCACCCCGTTGGTGCCGGTGAGCACGCAGTTGAGGTCGCGCGACGAGCCGAACACGAGGCCCCAGCCGCCGGCGACATTGCAGTTGAGCACGCCGACCGCAACGCCCGACGCGGCCGAGGCCGGCGCCGCCAGCGCGCCCGCCGCGCCGATCGCGGCAATCGCGGCTGCCGCCACCCGATTCCTGATGTTCATGGTCGCTTTCTCTCCTCTGCCGCGGCGTCAAGCGCCGTCAGCGCGAACTAATAGCGCAGATTGCGCCCGCGCGTTGATATCAAATCGGCAGGGGGCCTTACAACCCGGGAGGTTACAACCCGGAGGTACGACCGCGGGACGTTACACCCGGCAGCGCCGCCCCGGTCGCCTGCGCGCTTGCCGGCGACGGCGCCCGGCCGGGCCGGCGGCTAGACGTTGCCGTAGCCGAATACCAGGAACAGGATCAACAACAGCAGCAGCACGCCGCCGATGCCGAACCCGCCGCCATAACCGTAGCGCGAATAGCCCCAGCCGCCGCCGCCGAACAGCAACAGCAGCAGCACGATCAGGATGATCAGGCCCATTTCCGTCTCCTTCCGCCACGCCGGGCGCGGCGTGCGTTCGGATGGCTAACCGCATGCGCGAGTTACGGTTCCCCGACCGGCGAAACGACGGCGGCGGGCGTGCCCGAGGCGGGGCCTGTCGTGTGCGGCCGCGCTGTCGGCGCCATGCTATACATCGACAACGCGGCTCCCCGGAGGAAGCGATGCACACCGTCACGACGACGCCGGCCGCAGCGGGGCTGGTGCTGACGGCCCGCACCGCCCAGGCGCAGACCGGAGCCTTTGACGGCGCCTGGCAGGTGCAGCTTTATTGCCCGGCGATGGCGGGGCTGAACGCTGCGTTTGAGTACACCTGCCGGTTCCCGGCGCGCCTGTCCGGCGGGCATTTCCGCGGCGGGCACGGCGCCGCCGGTGCGCCCGGCTGTCGGCCGCTCGACGGCGCGATCGCGCCGGACGGAGCGGCCGAGTTGCGGGCGCGCGGGCTGGCCGGGCGGCCGCCGCAGACGCTGGAGCGTGAGCGCGGCGGCACTCCCTGCGCCCATGGCGTCAGCGCGCGGTTCGCCGGTGCCCGCGGCAGCGGCGCGCGCACCGACGGCCGGCGCGCCTGCACCGTCACGTTCACGCGATAACGCCGGCATCCCTGTGGCCTGCGACGATGCGATAGACCTGTTCCTGGCGCGCGCCGCCGCGGCCCCCGCGCAGGCCGCCGTCGTGACCGAGGCCGGCGCGGTTTCCTATGGCCGGCTCGCCGCTCTCGCCGCCCGCCTGGCAGCGGCCTTCGCCCGCGTCGCCGAGCCGCGCGTGCTGATCGCACTGCCGGCCGGGGCCGCGGCCTGCGCCGCGATGATCGCCGCCGGGCTTGCCGGCGGCTATTACGTCCCGGTCAATATCGACTCGCCGCCGCTGAAGCTGCGGCGCATCGCGCGGCTGCTCGAACCCGACATCATCGTTGCCGATACCGCGCTCGGCGCGGCGCTGCGCGAGGAGGCGCCCGCGGCGCGGCTGATCGAGCCGGCGGCGCTGGCGGATGGCGCCCAGCCCGCCCCGCCGCTGCAGCGCCCGCGGCCGCGCCATCCGGTCGCCTATGTGATGTTCACCTCGGGTTCGACCGGCGATCCCAAAGGCGTGGTGATCCCTCGCGCCGCGCTCGACCATTATGTCGGGTGGATGCAGCGCTCGCGGATATTCGGCGCGGCGGACCGCGTGTCGCAATACGCCAGCATCGGTTTCGATTTCAGCGTGATGGAAATCTATGGCGCGCTCTGCGCCGGCGCCGCGCTGTTCCCGGTGCTGGGACAAGGCAGCCGGCTGTTTCCTGCCGCCATGATCGCCGCCGAAAAGATCACAGTGTGGAATTCGGTGCCGAGCGTCGTCAGCCTGATGATGCGCGCCGGTGGCGTCACCGCCGGCAATCTCGGCTCGCTGCGGCTGATGAATTTTTGCGGCGAGCCGCTGCTGCCCCAGCATCTCGACGCAATCTTCGCCGCCTGCCCCGGCATCACGGTGCAGAACACCTACGGCCCCACCGAAGCGACCGTGTCGATGACGTCGCTGCTGCTGCGCGCCGGCGACTACCGCCGCTTCTGCCGGTCGAGCGTGGCGCTGGGCGAGGCGATTCCCGGGATGGGTCTGCACCTCGTCGGCGGCGCCCACCCCGACGAGGGCGAAATTGTCATCACCGGACCGCAGCTCGCCAGCGGCTATTGGCGCGACCCGGAACGCACGGCGCAGCTGTTTCGCGCCGCGCCGCTCGCATCCGGTTCCGTCACCGGCTACTTCACCGGCGACTGGGCCGAGCGCCATGGCGGCCAGGTCTTCTTCAAGGAGCGCATCGACTTCCAGGTCAAGGTGAAGGGGGTGCGCATCGAGCTCGACGAGGTCGAGGCGGCGTTGCGCGAACTTGGCTGGCCGGTGGTGTGCGTTATCGAGCGCCGCGGCGAGCTGGTTGCGCTGATCGAGCGCGCGCCCGGCACGCAGCCCGCGCCGCCGCCGCTTCGCGAAGCGCTGGCCGCGCGCCTGGAAGCGGCGGCGATCCCCAAGACGATCCGCTTTGTCGACCGCATGCCGCGCAACGACAACGGCAAGATCGACCGCCGCGCCGTCGCCGCCTGGCTCGCGGCCGACGGACCGGCGCCGTGATATAGTCCCGCCGCCTGTGGAGAATGCCGATGCCCAAATCGCTTTCCGACGGTCAGATCGCATTTTATCGCCGCGAGGGCTATCTCGCGCCGGTGCCGGTGATGAGCGCGGCGGAAGCGCTCCGCCTGCGCGCCACGCTGGAGACGATCGAGGCCGGCATGGGCGGGCCGCTGCGCGGCGACCTGCGCCACAAGGCGCATCTGCTGTTCCCGTTTCTCGCCGACCTGGTCCGGTACCCGGCGATCCTCGATGCGGTCGAGGATGTGCTGGGTCCCGACCTGCTGTGCTGGAACACCAATTTCTTTATCAAGGAGGCCGATACCCCGTCCTTTGTCTCGTGGCATCAGGATTCGACCTACTGGGGCTTGTCGGCGCCCGATGTCTGCACCGCCTGGGTGGCGCTGACCACGAGCAACAAGGCCAACGGCGCGATGGCGGTCATCCCTGGCAGCCACACCCGCGACCAGATCCCGCACCGCGACACCTTCGACCGCCACAACCTGCTGACCCGCGGCCAGGAGATTGCGGTCGAGGTCGACGAAGCCCAGGCGGTGCCGCTGCTCCTCGCGCCGGGCGAGATGTCGCTGCACCACGTGCGGCTGATGCACGGCTCGCCACCCAACCCGTCGGCCGACCGCCGCATCGGCTTTGCGATCCGCTACATCCCGACCTCGCTCCACCAGCTCGAAGGCGAGGACAGCGCGACGCTGGTGCGCGGCGAGGACCGCTACGGTCATTTCGAGCTGGAGCCGCGGCCCGCGTGCGACATGCAGGAGGACATGCTGGCGCTGCACAGCCGGCTTACCGGCCGCGCGGCGCAAATTCTCTACAAGGGCACCGGCGTCGAAACCTTCAACGACCCGCGCGCCATTCGCGGCTGATCGCGATGAAGACCTATGCGGGCGGCCGCAGCCTTGCCGGCGCCGAGGTCACGGTTGACGGCCGTCCGCTCGACCCGCGCCTCGACCTGAAGCGCCTGTCGCCGACCGGGTTCGAATGGACCTACGAAGGCCACGGCCCCGCGCAATTGGCGCTGGCGCTGCTGGCCGACCATCTGGGCGACGACGTAAGGGCACTCGCACTCTACGAGCCGTTCATGCGGTCGGTCGTCGCCGAACTGGACAATTCGTGGGAACTGACATCGGCCGACATCGACACGGCGCTGCGCTCGATCGGCGATCGGCAATCGGCCGGGGGATCGCCGTGAAGCAGACCTATCGGGGCTCGTGCCACTGCGGGCGAGTCCGCTTCGAGGTCGATGCCGAGCTCGACCATGTGCGGGTCTGCGATTGCTCGATCTGCCGCCGCCGCGGCGCGCTCAACCACCGTGTCCCGCCGGAATGCTTCCGCTTGCTGACCCGGCTCGAAGACCTGTCGCTCTACACCTTTCACACGCACACGGCGCGCGACTATTTCTGTCCGGCTTGCGGCATCCAGCCGTTCCGCCGCCCGCGCACCGATCCCGGCGTGTGGACCGTCAATGTCCGCTGTCTCGACGGCGTCGATTTCGAGGCGATACCCGTGAGGCGGGTCTTCGGCAGCGAATATCCATAGCGGGTGAACCCACGGTATCGCGGGCTGGCGCCGTCAGCGCGGCGCGCCGCCGGCAAAAACGCGCCGCCGACGGCGCCGGCGCAGAAGGGCCTGCAACTCGGCCGCGCGTTGCGCCCGGAAGAGGCAGGCGGACGGACAATCGCGGTGCCGGCAATGGCCGGTGTCGGGCAGCCAGGCGCACCGCGAGGCCCAATGCGCCGCGCCGGGTTCAGCCGCCAAATCTTCCGCCGACAGGCG
>JAFAWI010000107.1 GCA_019241915.1 Alphaproteobacteria bacterium | reverse complement strand
CAGCGACATCCCGCGCGGCGGCTGGGAATTCGTCGACGACCGCACGATCCGCCTCACCGCCGGCGCGGCGTTCGCCCCGGTCAAGATTTACGAACTGTGGTACGAGGCCACCGGCGCCAAGGTGCTCGGCATCGGCTACGCCAGCGTCCGCGATCTGGTCTCGTATCTGCGCCACCACCCGCGCAACCCGGCCGGCACCGGCGACGTCCGTCACACGCTCGGCTTCGGCGTCTCGCAGAGCGGCCGCTTCCTGCGGCATTTCCTCGAACTCGGCATGAACGGCGACGAAACCGGGCGCAAGGTCTTCGACGGCGTCTTCAGCCACGTCGCCGGCGCCGGGAAGGTCTTTGCCAATCATACGTTCGGCATGCCTGGCCGCACCGCGACCCACCACGAGGACCGGCTCTATCCCGAAAACTGGTTCCCGTTCAGCACCGCCGAGACCGCCGACCCGGTCAGCGGGCGCAGCGCCGCGCTGCTCACCGGCGGCGCCGACGACCCGAAGGTCATCGAGACCAATTCCTCGACCGAGTACTGGCAGAAGGGCGCGTCGCTGATCCACACCGACCCCGGTCTCCGCCGCGACCTCAACCTGCCCGACAACGCCCGCGCCTACCTGATTGCCGGCACCCAGCATGGCGGCCGGCCCGGTGTCGACCCGCGCCCCGGGCCCTGCGTCAACCCGCGCAACGGACACAGCGCCACCCCGGCGCTGCGCGCGCTGTTCGCGGCGCTCGAAAAATGGGTGACCGACGGCGTGCCGGCGCCGCCGAGCCGCGTCCCCTCGCTCGCCGACGGCACCGCCGTCACCGCCGGACAGGTGACGATGCCGCGGGTACCCGGCTTCGCGACCCCGCCCGACGCCAACCCGATCCTGCCGCCGGTCGATTGGGTCGATCCGCCGGAAACCGACCCGCCCGCGCCGTACGCCTGCTTTGTCAGCGCCGTCGATGGCGACGGCAACGAGACCGCCGGCATCCGCCTGCCGCAGATCGCGGTGCCGCGCGGCACGCACACCGGCTGGAACGTCTACCAAGCGCAGCCCGACGCGCTCGCCGACCGCGACGGCTCGTTTATCGCCTTCGCCCGCACCAGGGCCGAGCGCGCGTCCGTCGGCGACCCGCGCCCGTCGCTCGCCGAGCGCTACGGCAGCAAAGCGGGTTATGTCGCGCGGCTGCGCGCAGCGGCCGACGCGCTGGTCGCCGAACGCCTGCTGCTGCAAGCCGACGCCGATGCGCTGGTCCGCGCCGCCGAAGCCGCCGAGCCGTTCTGAGAGGCTTGCCGCGGCCGGCGGATCGCGCGAGCATTCGCCCGATGCCGATAACGGCACGGAAAAATCGGGGGGAAACGCATGCGCCGATCGAGGATGGCGACCGGTCTCGCGACCGCTCTTGTCGTATTGAGCCTCGGGCCCGCCGCCGCGCGCGCCCAGCTCATGATCGTCGGCAACGATCAGAAACCCAAATTCGATGCGGGCCAGCAGACAATGCTGCCGCCCGGCCACGACACGCTGTCGATTATCGACATGTCAAAGCCGGCGCAGCTCCGCATTGTCGCGACCATACCGCTCGACAACACGATCGCCGGCCCGCCGACCAACCTCGCGATCGCGCCCAAGGGCGATATCGCCCTCGTCGCGAACTCGCTGAAGGCCGTTGAAAAAGACGGCAAGTGGCAGACCGAACCCGACGACCGGCTGTTTGTCGTCGATCTGAAGGCAAACCCGCCGGCCATCGCCGCGACATTGAACCTGGGCAAGCAGCCCTCCGGCCTGGCGATCGACAAAACCGGCACGATGGCGCTGGTCTGCAACCGCGCCGACGGCTCGGTTTCGGTGCTGACGATCGACGGCAAGGCGGTCAAGGTGACCGATACCGTGACCGTCGGCGCCGGCAGCGACCAGGTCTCGGCCGTCGCCATCACCCCCGACGGCAGGACAGCGCTCGCGGTCAAATCGGCGGTCGACAAGGTCGCGGTGCTGACGATCGACAACGGCAAGGTCGCGTACGACAAGAAGAACGACCTGCCGGCCAACAACTACCCGTACAACGTCGCGGTCACCCCGAACGGCCAGATCGCGCTTGTCGCCAACACCGGCAACGGCGGCAGCTCCGACGGCAACGTCGACAGCGTCAGCGTCGTCGATCTGACCGCCACCCCGATCCGCATTATCGACCACATCACGACCGGCGACTCGCCCGAGGGCCTCGTGATCAGCCCCAACGGCGGTTTCGCCGCGACGATCGAGGCGCGCGGCTCCAACCGCCCCAAGGATACCTGGTATTACCACCCGGGCGGCGCGGCGAGCCTGTTCCGGATCGACGGCAAAAAGGTGACCCGCGTCGGCGAGGCGACGGTCGGCGCGCTGCCCGAAGGCGCGGTGTTCAGCGCCGACGGCAGCTATCTCTACGTCGGCAATTTTATCGACTCCGACCTCTCGGTGCTGCGCGTCGCCGACGGCAAGCTCAGCGATACCGGCCAGCGCTTCAAGCTGCCCGGCCAGCCCGCCTCGATGCGCGCCGGCCCGCAATAACGCCCCGTGTAGGGCGGAAAAGCGCAGCGCATTCCGCCATCTTCTGCCGGCCGCGGCGGCGGATAACGCTGCGCTCATCCGCCCTACAGCTT
>JAFAWI010000723.1 GCA_019241915.1 Alphaproteobacteria bacterium | reverse complement strand
ATGCGCGGCTGGCTTGCCGCCGCCGTGCCCGCGGCCGGTGCTTGCGGCGGCGCCGGTGTCGCATAGAGGGGCGCTGTCGGCGGCGCGGCCGCCGTTCCGTAAGCGGCGCGGTCCGACGGTGCGGCCGCCGTCCCGTAAGCGGTGGTGTCCGGCGCGAGCGACCTCGGGATTGCGCCATAAGCGCCGTCAGCGGGCGCCGGATACGCGGGCGTTCCATAGGGGGCGCCTGCCGGCGCGGTGTAGGCCGGGGCCGGCGCGGCCGACGCCGCTGCCGGCGGATAAGCCGCCGGATCGGGGTAGGCCGGGTAGCCGTAATCGGCCGGCGGCGCATAGGCATAGGGCGATGCGTAGGCGTCATACGGCGGCGCCGCGTAGTACGGGAAGGGCGGGCCAAACCCGAGCCAGACGCCGGACCAAGCCGAGAGCGGGACGATGGCTGTCGCGGCGAAGGCGAACGCCGCGAGGCCGCGCGCGGCGACGCTGCGGCCTGGCAATTTCGTGCAAACGGGCAAACGCATCGGAAATCGACTCCGTCGAGGGATCATCCGCAACGTCAGTTATACGAACGGGCGGGCGATCCTATCGCCGCTGCTGCAACGTCGCCAGCAAAACGCAACGCACCCGTATCCGCGGCTCGCCGTCGTCCGATGTTCGTATCAACGGGTTCCCAAATCGGCCAAACTGAGGCTCTTGCGAGCGAGGTTTTAGCCGATGGCCGATCTGGAGCCGATCCCCTATTCCGACCAGCAAATCCGCCGGATTTTGGAGACGGTGCGGACCATCGCAATGGTCGGCGCGTCGAGCAATTGGAACCGGCCGAGCTACTTTGTGATGAAGTACCTGCAAGGGAAGGGGTACCGGGTAATCCCGGTTAACCCGACCGCGGCGGGGCAGATTCTGCTCGGCGAGAAGGTCTACGCCGCGCTCAAGGACATTCCGGACACGGTCGACATGGTCGACATGTTCCGCCCCGCGTCGGAGGCGCCCGCGGTGGTTGCCGAGGCAATCGCGATCGGCGCCAAGGTCGTGTGGATGCAGCTGGGGCTGCGCAACGACGAAGCGGCGGCGGCGGGCGAGGCGGCCGGGCTCGAAATCATCATGAACCGCTGCCCGAAGATCGAGTTCGGACGGCTTGGCGGCGAATTGTCCTGGAGCGGGGTCAACAGCGGCATCATCCAGAACCGCGCGCCGGTGCCGCCGCTGCCGCGCCGGGTAAAGGACCGCGCGCCGGCGGGACACAACCTCAGCTACGGGTTCGAGACGCTGGCGATCCATGCCGGCGCCGCGCCCGACCCGACGACCGGCGCCCGCTCGACTCCGATCTACCAGACGACCGCCTACGTGTTTGATGACGTCGACCACGCCGCCTCGCTCTTCAACCTGCACAGTTTCGGCTACATCTATTCGCGGCTGACCAACCCGACCGTGGCGGTGCTGGAAGAGCGCATCGCCAGCCTCGAAGGCGGCCGCGCCGCGGTGGCGGCGGCCTCGGGGCATGCGGCGCAGTTCCTGGTGTTCTTTACGCTGATGGGGCCGGGCGACGAGTTTGTCGCCTCGCGCAACCTCTATGGCGGGTCGCTGACGCAGTTTGGGCTGTCGTTCAAAAAGCTCGGCTGGACCTGCCATTTTGTCGACCCGACCGAGCCGGAAAATTTTCGCGCCGCGATCACCCCCAGGACCAAGGGCATCTTCCTTGAAAACCTGGCGAACCCGGGCGGCATCGTCGTCGATATCGAGCGCGTCGCCGCGATTGCGCACGCGGCCGGCATCCCGCTGATCGTCGACAACACGCTGGCGACGCCCTATCTGTGCCGGCCGATCGAGTTCGGCGCCGACATCGTCACCCATTCGACCACCAAGTTCCTGTCCGGGCACGGGCAGGCCCTCGGCGGCGTCGTGGTGGAGTCGGGCAAATTCGACTGGGGGCAGGGCGGCAAATTCCCGTCGCTAACCGAGCCGGAGCCGGCCTATCACGGGCTCAAATTCTTCGAGAATTTCGGCGATTTCGCGTTCACCACCAAGGCCCGCGCGGTGGCGCTCAGGGATTTCGGGCCGGCGTTGTCGCCGATGAATGCGTTCCTCACGATCACCGGGATCGAAAGCCTGCCGGTGCGCATGGAGCGGCATGTCGAGAATGCGAAGAAGGTCGCCGAGTTCCTCGCCGTGCACCCGCGGGTCGCCTGGGTGTCGTACGCCTCGCTCAAGGACAGCCCGTATCACGAGCTGGCGCGGAAATACCTGCCGAAGGGTGCCGGCGCGGTATTCACCTTTGGCGTCAAGGGCGGGTTCGACGCCGGGATCAGGCTGGTCGAGAACGTGCGGCTGTTCTCGCATCTCGCCAATATCGGCGACACCCGCAGCCTGATCCTGCATCCCGCCTCGACGACGCACCGCCAGTTGAGCGACGAGCAGCGGGTCGCGGCGGGCGCGGCGGACGACGTTATCCGCCTGTCGATCGGTCTCGAAACCGCCGACGACCTGATCCGTGACCTCGACCGCGCGCTCGCGGCTTGATCAAGACGCGCCGATCTCCAACGCCGAGGCCGGTCGGATGCCCGACCGCACGCGAAGCCGCTACCGCGCGCTGATCAGCTCGACCTCGAACAGCAGCGTCGCGTTGGGCGGGATGACGCCGCCGGCCCCGCTGGCGCCGTAGCCGAGGTCGGGCGGGATGATCAGCGTACGCTTCCCGCCGGCCTTCATGCCGACGATGCCCTCGTCCCAGCCCTTGATCACCTGGCCCGCGCCCAGCTTGAAGGTAAACGGCTTACCGGCCTTGTCCGAGCTGTCGAACTCGGCCCCTTTTTGCCCGTTTTTGTAGAGCCACCCGGTATAGTTCATCGACAGGATATAGCCCTTCTGCGCTTCGGTCCCGTTGCCGACCTTGGTGTCGGTGTATTTGAGGCCGTCCGGCAGCTCGACCTGCTTGCCCTCCTGCGCCGCAACCGGCGCGGCAACGGCGGCGAGGCAGCCAAATGCCGCAACGGCTGCGGCAAAGCGGATCGGCATGCGGTACTCCTGAATGCAATGCGGCTGGGACGCAGCATCATGCAGGCTTGGCAGTGGCCGCCGCAAGCGCGCGCATGCTAGCGTCGCCGCGTCCTGATCCCCAGCCAAAGGAGTCCCCCATGGCGCAGTCGCAACCGACCTCGGCCCGCGACGCGGTGCGTAATGTCGTGCCCGACCTGATCGGCTACACCGAGAAGTGGCTGTTCGGCGAGGCGTGGGAGCGGCCGCAGCTGTCGAAGCGCGACCGCAGCCTGATCGTCGTCGCGACCTTGATCGCGCTCGGCCGCGAAAAACAGCTCGTCGGCCACCTCGAACGTGCGCTGCAAAACGGGCTCAGCAAGACCGAGCTCAGCGAGGTCATCACCCACCTCGCGTTCTACGCCGGCTGGCCGGCGGCGATGACCGCGGCCCTGGTCGCCAAGGACGTGTTCGAAAAGCACTGATTATCCTTACCCTTCCCACGCCTTCGACGCGGTGCCCCTTCCCTCTCCCGCAATGCGGGAGAGGGTGGATCGCGGCGGCATCGCCGACGCGAGCAGGGTGAGGGTCGAGGCAAGTCGTTGGAGCTAATGACATGAAAGTCGGTTTCATCGGGCTCGGCACGATGGGCAACGGCATGGCTGCCAACCTGCAAAAGGCGGGGTACGAGCTGGTCGTCCATGACATCCGCCGCGCCGCCGCCGAACCCTATATGGCCAAAGGCGCGGTGTGGGCCGATACCCCGAAGGCGCTCGGCGAGCAGTGCGATGTGGTCTTCACGTCGCTGCCCGGCCCGCCGGAAGTCGAAGCGGTGGCGCTTGGTCCGAACGGGCTGCTCGCCGGGATGAAGCCGGATACCGCCTATTTCGACCTGTCGACCAATTCGCCCACGCTGGTACGCCGGATCAACGCGGCGTTCGCCGAGAAGAACGTCTACATGCTCGACGCGCCGGTCAGCGGCGGGCCGCGCGGCGCCGCGTCGGGGCGGCTGGCGCTGTGGGTCGGCGGCGACGAGCAGCAGTTCAACCGGCACAAGAAAGTGCTCGACGCGATCGGCGATGCGGCCCGTTACATCGGCCCGATCGGTGCCGGCTCGGTCGCCAAGCTGGTGCACAACTGCGCCGGCTACGCGATCCAGACCTGCCTTGCCGAGGTGTTCACGATGGGGGTCAAGGCGGGGGTCGAGCCGCTCGCATTGTGGGAGGCGGTGCGCCAAGGCGCCGGCGGGCGGCGGCGCACCTTTGACGCGCTCGGCGACCATTTCCTCAGCGACAGCTACGACCCGCCCGATTTCGCGCTGCGCCTCGCGCACAAGGACGTGACGCTGGCGACTGAATTGGCGCGCGAGATGAAAGTGCCGATGCCGCTCGCCAACCTGGCGCTGATGGAGCTGACCTCGGCACTCAACCGCGGCTGGGACGGGCGCGACTCGCGCGTCGCGATGAACCTGCAGAAGGAGCGCGCCGGGGTCACGATCAAGGTCGATCCGGCCGAGATCAAAGCGGCGCTTGAACGCGACGGGAAATAAGCCGCGTCGCCAGGCTACTGCAGCAAACCCGGCCCGCCGCGGTCACGGCCGGCGGAGGGATCGCAGCCCATGCCCGGCGACGGCAGTTGGCCGAGGGCGCGGAACGGCAGCCGATGTCAGGGAAGTGCGCCTCATTGCGCGGGCTGGCGGCCACGGCGGCGTCCCGCTGGGGATAGCGAGGCCCTGCGGCGGGACGACCGAACGACAAGGCCGGCGGGTTTGCGTATGATGCCGGTTCGCTTGCTCCGTGTCGCAACCCGCGCCAGGCCCTCTTGAACTCGCCAGCTCCGCTCTCCGTTGTCGCGCTGTTCGTCGATGCCGACATCGTCGTCAAGGTCGTGCTGCTGTTGCTGCTCGCCGGCTCGGTATGGAGCTGGGCGATTATCATCGAGAAGATTGTGCGGCTGCGCGCGGCGGCGCAATCCATGCGGGCGCTGAGCGAGCGGACGGCGGAGGCGCGCACGCCGCAGGAACTCGCGGGCAACGGCCTGCGGGCCGCCGGTGGCGAGCCGGCGGGCGCGGTGCTTGCAGCCGGTGTCGAAGAATGCATCGCGCCGACCGACGGCGTACCGGAAAGCCTGGCCGAGCGGCGCGACCGGATCGACCGGGCGATGCGGCTGGTGCTCGGCACGCAATTGCGCCGGCTCGAGCATCGCCTGCCGTTTCTTGCCACGCTCGGTTCGGCAGCGCCCTTTGTCGGGCTGTTCGGCACGGTGTGGGGTATCATGCGCAGCTTCAATGCCATCGCGGCCGCCAACAACACGAGCCTCGCGGTGGTGGCGCCCGGGATCGCCGATGCGCTGTTCGCGACCGCGATGGGGCTCGCCGCGGCGATCCCGGCGGTGGTCGCTTACAACAAGTTCACGGTCGATATCGGCCGCTTCGCCGGAGCGATGCAGGGCCTCATCGGGCGCAGCAGCGGCATCCTGAGCCGCTCGGCGGTCGAGGGCGAGTGACGATGGCGGCGCGCCTACCGTCTTCCGCCGACCCGGACGGCGAGCGTCAGTACACGCCGCTCGCCGAAATCAACGTGACGCCGATGGTCGACGTCATGCTCGTGCTGCTGGTGATCTTCATGGTGGCGGCGCCGCTGCTGACCGTCGGCGTCCCGATCGACCTGCCCAAGACGAGCGCCGCACAGGTCACGCAGCCGCAGGAGCCGATTATCGTGTCGCTCAACCGGGCGGGCGAGGTTTACATCGGCGAGCGACAGGTGAGCGCGGACCGGCTGAAGCCCGAACTCGCGGCGCTGGCGGGGCCCGATCCCAACCGCATCGTTTATGTCCGCGGCGACCGCACCATCGAGTATGGCCGGCTGATGGACCTGTTGGGGTTGGTCAACAGCGCCGGTTTCGCCAAAGTCTCGCTGCTCGCCGAGGCCGCCAAGGGGAAGTAGCGGATTGCAGGTAGCACAGTGCGTGCTACATATGGCGCATGAGCAAAACGATCAGTTTGCGCGACGCCAACCAGCGCTTCTCCCGCTGTATCCGCGAAGTCGAAGCCGGCGAGTATTTTGTCATCACCCGCAACGGCAGGCCTGTCGCCCGCCTCGCGCCCATGGGGCCGAGCCGAAGGCTGACGGCAGAACAGGAGGCGGCACGGGAACGGGCGCTGGAGATCATGCGGGAAGGCCAGTTATTGGGCACAGAGCGCTTCAACCGCAATGAGATATACGAGGAGCGGATTGATCGGTTCGGCAAACGGTAGGCGCCGCTTCACGCTCGACACCAACATCCTTGTCTACAGCATCAACATGAGCGAAAGCGCGAAACACGCAACGGCGATCGCCATCGTCGATCGGGCCGTCGATGCCGATTGCGTCCTGACGCTTCAGTCGATCTCTGAGTTCTACTATGCCACCACCCGGAAATATCTTATGGCGCCGTCGCGCGCCGCGGAGCTGGCGGAAAAATGGCTTGCCCTTTTTCCTCTCGCGGGCGTTTCGACGAGTGCGATCCGCGTCGCGTTGCCGAACGCGGTGGCCGGGCGCGCTTCGTATTGGGATGCCCTTCTGGTAGCCACTGCGGCAGAGGCAGGTTGTTCCGTGATCCTCAGTGAGGACATGGCCGACGGATCGCTGATCGGTGGTGTGCAAATCCACAACCCCTTCGAGCGAGGGCGCGGCATGACTGAACTGACGCGGCAATTGCTCGGGCTGTGACCGACGCGTTAGCATCGCGGCATGGAAGAAATCTATTGTTTTGGCGGCAATCCGCTCGACCGGGTCAGCGAACGGCGGCGCGATCGGGCGTGGATTGCCGGGCTGCTCGCTGCGCCTGAAACGCGGGTGCTGCCGCTTTACGAACTGAAACCGTCGGTCGGCGACATGCTGCGGCCGGCACTGGATTGGCAGCCCGTGGCGGCATGGCAGGAGGCGATCGCGGGCGGCGCCCTCAGCATCTTTCTCGGCATCGGCGAGGATGGACACGCGCGCTTTGCAGTCGACGCGACCGGCTGCGATGCCGCCGCCGCCGACAACATCGATGTGCGCAGCCTGGCGCCGCTGCTGCCGGCAGGGGAGGCGGCGATCCTCGCCGAGGCGCGGTCCTTGATCGACTGGCATGCACGGCATCGCTTCTGCGCCCAGTGCGGCACCCCTACCGACATATCCTCGGCGGGCTGGACGCGCCGCTGCCCAAACTGCCGTGCCTCGCATTATCCGCGCTCCGACCCGGTGACGATCATGCTGGTGGTGCGCGGCGAGCGCGCGCTGCTCGGCCGCAACAAGCGGCGGCCGGGGCAGCGTTTCTCGTGTCTGGCCGGTTTTATGGAGCCGGGCGAGACCCCCGAGGAGGCGGTGCGCCGCGAGGTGCGCGAGGAGAGCGGCATCCGCGTCGGCTGGGTCAAATACCTGGCGGCGCAGCCCTGGCCGTTCCCGTCGACCCTGATGATGGGTTTCCTTGCCGAGGGCATCAGCGAGGCGATCACAATCGACCCTGAGGAGCTGGCCGAGGCCCGCTGGTTCGAGCGCGCCGAGATTCGCGAGATGGTGGCGCGTGCCGCGTCCGGCGATGACGACATGACGCGCGTCTCGATCCCGCAGCCGATCGCCATCGCCCACCATTTATGCCGGCGATGGTCCTATGGCCTCGACGAAATTTAGGTTCGGCCCTGCCGATCGCCGTCAGGAAGCTGCCGCGCTTTTCGCCGCGTTCGGCGGCGTCGGCCAGCCGCTCGCGCAACGCGCGACTCTCGGCGGCGATGCGATAACGCAGCGGCTGGAACGCTGCGAGCCGACGGCGGCATAGGTTGCCGCCGCAGCCTGCGCCGAAGACGGCGATCGTTACCGGCGCCAGCGCCGGCATAGGCCGCGCGACGGCGCTCGGCCTCGTCCGCACGGGTATGCGGGTCGTCCTGGTCGGCCGCGATCGGGCGCGTACCAAGGCGGCGCAGCAATGGATCGAAACGCGCGCGCCGGGCGCGGCGCCCGACATCGCAATCGCCGATTTCGCCTGCCTTGCCGACGTGCGCGCGCTCGCCGACAACCTGCTCGCACGGCACGAGCGGATCGATGTGCTGGTCAACAATGCCGGGCTGATCGCGCCGCGCTACACGGAGAGCGCCGACGGCTATGAGCTGATCATGGCGGTCAACCACCTGGCGCCGTTCCTGCTGACCAACCTGCTGCTCGAACGGCTGACGGCGTCGGCGCCGGCGCGGGTCGTCACCGTCGCGTCGGTCGCGCATCGTGCGGAAACGCTCGACCCGGCGACGATGACGCGGCCGCCCGACTGGGATGCGCTGTCGGTCTACGGGCGCTCGAAACTGGCGAACATCCTGTTCACCCGCGCGCTGGCGCGGCGAACCGAGGTCCGCGTCGTCACCGTCTCCTGCCTGCATCCGGGCGTGGTTGGCACCGACATCGGCAACCGGTCGGGCCGCGTCAAGGGGCTCGCCTGGCGGCTCGCGAAACCGTTCATGCCCGGCTCGGACAAGGGTGCCGAGACCTCGATATTTCTCGCGACCACGCCAGATCCGACGCCGTTTCACGGCGCTTATGTCGTGAAAAAGACGGTCGCCGAACCGGACACGGCCGCGCGTGACGACGCGCTTGGCGAAGCGCTGTGGCAGGAAAGCGCGCGGCTCGTTGGCCTGTAGCGCTAGAGGAAGAACCGACGGATCTCGGCGATGACGCGCTCGACCGCGGCGTCGCCGAGCTGCGGATACATCGGCAGGCTGAGGATTTCGCGCGCGGCCTCTTCGCTGCGGCAAAGCCCGCCGGGGCCGACCGGCACCCGTCCCTGATAGGCCGGGTGCAAATGCACCGGCAGCGGGTAATGGATGCCGGTGCCGATCGCGCTCTGCCGCAGATGCTCGCGCAGCCGGTCGCGCTGCGGGAGCCGGACGACGTATTGGTGGAAGACGTGCGTTGTCTGCGGACGCCGCGCCGGGCGCTTGAGCGGCAGATCGGCGAGGCCCTTGTCGTAGCGCGTCGCGATTGCCTGGCGCCGCGCATTCCCTTCGGCCAGCGCATCGAGCTTGACGCTGAGGATCGCCGCCTGGATCGGGTCGAGCCGCGTATTGATGCCGGGGACCGCGCTGACATAGCGGTCGCGCCAGCCGTATTCGCGAATCTCGCGCGCCGCGGCGGCCAGTTCGGCGCTGTCGGTAACGACACCGCCGGCATCGCCGAGCGCGGCGAGGTTCTTGGTCGGATAAAAGCTGAAGCAGCCGAAATCGCCGATCGAGCCGGTGACCCGGCCGCGATACGCGGCGCCGTGGCTCTGCGCCGCATCCTCGATGAGCCGAAGACCCTGGGCGCGCGCGAGCGTCGCGATGTCGCCGAGCGCCGCCGGCTCGCCGTAGAGGTGCACCGGCAGCACCGCCGCCGGGCGGCCTCGGGGCGGCGCCCTCAGTGCGCGCTCCAGCGCGGCCGGGTCCATCGCGAAGCCGTTTGGCTCGATGTCGACCAGCACCGGTGTCGCACCGGCACGCTCGATCGCGGCCACGGTCGCGACCGCTGTGTGCGACACGGTGAACACGAGATCGCCGGCGCCGATGCCGCAGGCGCGCAGCGCCAGTTCCAGCGCATCGGTGCCGTTGCCGCAGCCGATCGCGTGGCCGACCCCGATCAGTTTGGCAAAGCGGCTCTCAAAGCACTCTGCGTCGCGGCCGAGAATGTACATGCCGCCGTCGAGCACGCGGGCGACGGCGGCGTCGATCGCCGCCTTCTGTTCGCGATACCCGGCGCGCGGGTCGGTCTGCGGGATCGGTGTCATCATCAGAGATAGGCGGCGAGGTTGCGGCGGTAATAGTCGAGCGAGCGCGCGAGGCCCTCGGCGAGCGGGGTGGTCGGCGCCCACCCGGTGAGCGCGCGGAACTTGCGGTCGTCGGTAACAAAATCGCCGATATCGATGCGCTTGCGTTCGGCGGGGAATTCCTTGGCTTCAAAGCGTCCGCCGCCATTGGCGGCGACCATCGCGACAGCGATCTCGGCCAGGCTATAGGGGGCGTCGCCGCCGATATTGAGTGCCAAACCTTGGGTCTCAGGAGACAGCGCCGCGGCGAGAAACGCATCGGCGGCATCCTCGACAAAAACCATATCGCGGCGCTGCTCGCCGCCCCACACCTCGAACGGTTCGCCTTCCAGCACGCGGCGCAGCCAGATGCCGAGAAAATTCTGCCGCGCGTCTCTGATGCGCATGCCGGGTCCGTAGACGTTGGTCAGGCGCAGCGAGCGCGTGTTGATGCCGTAGGCGCTGTGGAACATCAGATGGTAGGCTTCGCCTGCCATCTTGTTGACGCCGTTGACGTCGGCCGGGTTCAGCGGGTGCGCTTCGTCGACCGGCACGTAGCGCGGCCGGCCGTAGATCTGCCGCGTGCCGGCATGGACGATAGTCACCTCCGGCGCGGCTGCGCGGCAGGTTTCCAGCAGAAGGAGCTGCGCTGTCGCGTTGATCGCGAGATCGTCGAACGGCGCTTTCATCGAGTCGAGATGACTGGTCTGCGCCGCCAGATCGAACAGGAAATCAGCGCCCGGCAGCAGCGCGCGCATCGTATCGGCGTCTCGAATGTCGCCGACCGTCAGCGCCGCGCGGTCCCCAATCGCGGCGATGTTTGCGCGATTGGCGCCCCCCTCCGGCATCATGTTGTCGACCAGCGCAACCTTCGCACCCAGTTCGACCAGCCGCCGGGCCAAGGTCGAGCCGATCAGGCCGGCGCCGCCGGTGACCAGAGCTTGTGCGCCGCGGAAGGCTGAGAACCGCGCTTCAGACAATGTCGCCCCTGCTCTGCCAAATGACGGGCCTGACGCCGCGACCGCCGCAGGTTACGCGTGAATGCGGCTTTAGTCGGGCGACCTGCCCTGGTTGCGGCACCGGCGTCCCCGTCCGAGCGAGTACGGCCAAGAACGGGCGCGTCCCGCGGCTATTCCGCGCCGTCGTCGCCAAGCAGCGGCTGCCACTCGGCGCAAAGGACGGTGCGCCGTGCGGCGGCCGTCTCGCGAAACAGCGTGCGCGCTTCGCTCGCCGGGCCGCGGCGCGTGCCGAGCGCGAGCACCTCGACGGTGCGCTGCCACGGGCCCTGCGGCAGCGACACGAGGTCGCCGGCGCGCACCGCATGGTTCGACTTGACAATGGCGACGCCGTTGACCGCGACGGCGCCCGCGGCGCACAGCCGGGCGGCGAGCGAGCGGCTCTTGGCGAAACGGGCGAACCACAACCATTGGTCGAGGCGCCGGCTGGGCCGATCGGGCGACGATCCGTCCCGGCCGCTCACGCGAATTTCAGCTCCTTGAGCTTGGCAAAGGGGTGGCCCTCGGGAGCTGCGCGGCGCGTTTCGCGAGGCGGCGCGCGGTCGACGCGGCGCGGGCGCGCGACAAACAGCTCGCGACCATCGCGCGCCAGCCGGCGGTAGCCGAGCCCGGTCAGGACGGGGCGCAAATCGGTCTCCGAAATGCCGGCCGTTGCGGCGAGCTCGGCGTCGGCGGCGAATGGGCCGCCGCGGCTGCGCTGGCGAGCCGCTGCGGCGAGCCGTTCCAGCCGGTCAGGCCGCAGCGCCAAGCCACCCACCACGCGCCGGCCGAGGGCTGCGTAAAACGACGGCGGGAGCGCGGGATCGACCGCCAGCGCCTTGCCGAGGGCGCGCATGCCGGGGAGCGGCGGCATCGGGCGACCATGCCGCACTGCCCACAGCAGCCCGCGAAACCGTGTCGGTTCCGGCCCGAGCAGCGGATCGACGTAAAGGCTCTCGGCGCCAAAGCGGACCCCGGCGCGCGCCAGCGTGCGCCGGCTGTCGCGGTCGAGCGCGCGGAGCTGCGCGGCAGCCGCGTGCGAGGGCAGGCAACCGAGTGCGTCGACCAGCTGAAACGCCAAGCCGCGGGCGACCCCGGTGATCGGCAGGTCGCGCAGCACGAAGAGCGGCCTCAGGCGGCGTTCGACCTCGCTCTTCACAAACGCCTGCAACCGTCGTCGGACGTGTTGGCGCGATGCGCCTTCGAGGAAGTCGCCGGCGACCACCTCGACCCGCGGCGCGAGCGGCCCGTCGCCCGCCGTGAGCCGGCCGACCAGGCCGCCGCGCCAAGTCAGGTTGCCGACGGGGTCCAGGCCGAAGGCATCGTCGGGCTCGGCCGCCAATTGGCGAGCGCGCGCCGCGATGTCGCTGCGCAGCACGCGGTTTGCAGCGGTAGCCAGCATGCGGCTTTCATCGGCGTCGCTCGCATCGGGTATAAACCGGAAACCGTCGAGCCGGCCGACATAGCTGCCTTCGACCAGCACCTCGCCATTCTTGTTGATCGACGCGAGCAGCTCGTCGTCGCCGGCCAGCCGCCGTACCAGAAACGCCGAGCGGCGGTCGACAAAGCGCTGTGTGATCGTCTCATGCAGCGCGTCCGAAAGCCGGTCTTCGATGCCGCGGGCGCGCTCCTGCCATTCGGTTGAGTTGTCGACCCAGTCGGGGCGATGCGTGATGTAAGTCCAGGTGCGGATATGCGCGATGCGCGCCATCAGCGTATCGATGTCGCCGTCAACCCGGTCGAGCTGCGCGATCTGGCGGGCGATCCACGGCGTCGGCAGCCGCTCGTGCGGCCCAGCCAGGTGCAGGAAGCATTGCGCCAGGAAGCGGGCGTGGCTGTCGCTCATCATCTTGCGGAAGTCCGGTATCTGGCAGACCTCCCACAGCAGGCGCACCGCCGCCGGGTTGACCGCCAGCGCCTTGACCTCGTCATTGCGCGACAGCGCGCGGAGCACCTGATGGTCGTCGGCGTCGCGCGTCTGGATCAGGCCGTGGGTCGGCGGCGGCTCGTCGAGGCTGTTGAGCAGGTCGCCGAGCGAGCGGAAGCGCAGCGCGCTGTTGCGCCATTGGATGCGGGTCAGCGGCTCGAATTTGTGGTCCTCGACGGCGCTGACGATCTCCGCTTCGAGCGGGCGTTCGTCGGCCGTCGTGCCGAAAGTGCCGTCGTTCATGTAGCGACCGGCGCGGCCGGCGATCTGGCCGATCTCGGCGGCCGACAGGCGGCGCAGCCCGCGGCCGTCGAACTTGGCGAGCCGCGCGAAGGCGACATGGTTGAGCTCCATGTTGAGGCCCATGCCGATCGCGTCGGTGGCCACCAGGTAATCGACCTCGCCGGCCTGAAACATGCCGACCTGCGCGTTGCGCGCCCTCGGCGACAGCGCGCCGAGCACGACTGCGGTGCCGCCGCGCTGGCGGCGCACGATCTCGGCCAGCGAGAACACGTCGGCGATCGAAAACGCGACGACAACGCTGCGCGGCGGCAGGCGGGTGATCTTCTTGTGCCCGGTATAGCTCAGGGTCGAAAAGCGCGGCCGGCTGACATGCTGGGCGTCGGGCACCAGGCGGCGCATCAGCGGGCGGATCGTGTCGGCGCCGAGGAACATGGTCTCCTGCAAGCCGCGTGCGTGGAGCAGCCTTGCAGTAAAAACATGGCCGCGCTCGCGGTCGGCGCAGAGCTGGATCTCATCGACGGCGAGAAACTCGACCGGCCGGTCGAGCGGCATCGATTCGACGGTGCAGACAAAATACGAGGGGTTCGGCGGCAGTATCTTTTCTTCGCCGGTGATCAGCGCCACCGCCCGCGCGCCCTTGAGCTTGACGACCCGGTCGTAGTTTTCGCGCGCCAGCAAACGCAGCGGAAAACCGATCATCCCGCTGCGGTGGTCGAGCATCCGCTCGATCGCCAGATGGGTCTTGCCGGTGTTCGTTGGCCCCAGGATCGCGACCAGGCGCGAAGCGGCGCGCAGCGTTGCCATGTCGCAAAAGTGCGGTCGTCGGGCAGGCAGGGCAAGGGCAAACACGCCGATGCGCGCCGCTTGATGCCTTCTGCCGCAGCGCCGGCGGCTGCGGCCCGGCGAGCGCAGCGAATCGCGACCGCAGCCGGGCCGCGTAAGCCTTCTTTAGGAAAGCCGCAGTAGATCAAGCGCTCATGAGGTCAGGGGCAATCCACGATCCAATGCAGCGCACCGAGCACTCGCTGCTGAACGAATACTGCATGCAGCTCGGCCAGCTGCTCGACCGCCGGCATACCGAGCGGGCGCTGCACGGCGCACGGCAAAATGCCGAGCGCGCGGCGCGCCTGGCCGAAGATGCCCTGCAGCAGGCGCAGGCGGCCGAGCGCGCCAAAACCAATTTCCTCGCCAACGTCACGCATGAGCTGCGCACACCGCTCAACGCGATCATCGGGTTCTCGGAGATCATCGAAGCCGGCGCTCAGGCGAGCGACCACGCCGCCTATGGCAAGTACATTCATGACGCCGGGACGCGGCTGCTGGGCATCGTCAATGACGTCCTGACGCTGGCCCGGATCGAGGCGGGCAAACTCGAACTCGACGAGCAGGTCGCCTCGCTCGACGAGGTGCTGCGCGTGTCGCTGCGCACGGTGGCCGACGACGCGGAAAGCAAAGCCGTCGCGCTCAAACAAGAGCTGAGTGCCGACCATCTCGTCCATTGCGACCCGAGCAAGATGAAGCAGGCGCTGGTTCACCTGCTGTCCAA
>JAFAWI010000341.1 GCA_019241915.1 Alphaproteobacteria bacterium | reverse complement strand
GCGGTGACGGGTTGGCGTCAACTCCACGACCACGGTCAGTGACGGCGTTACGGCCGCGGTGAGGCCGACACCGACAAAGAACCGCAGGATCGCGAACAGCCACCAGCCGCCTTCCGGAACGAAGGCAATCAGCCCCGAACTCAGCGCGCATATGCAGGTGCCGATCACCATCTGCTGCTTGCGTCCCCAGGCATCGGCGAAGGCGCCGAACAGGATGGCGCCGACGATCGCGCCGACCCCGCCGCTGTAGAGGATCACCGCCGATTGGCCATAAGTCAGGTGCCATTCCTGGTTCACTGCAGCGAGCAGGTAGCCGACGACCAGGAAGTCAAAAAGTCGAAAACGAACACCGCCGACATCAGGATGAAGATCGCCCAATACCGGGTGTTGAGGGGTGCGTTGTCGTAAAGAGCCAGCAGGTCTTCGGATGTGCTTTGGGCCATGCCATCCTCCCCGGTGGAGCCGTTCGTATTGCGGCTCCGGCGCAAGTCAACGTGCTGCGCTTGTCTTTGCATCAAGTATCCGCCGCGGTGCGCAGGCGGTCAACGCCGCCCGATGGCGCGATCCCGCCTCCCGGATTAAGGTCCCGGCCATGAAGTCAGAACCCTGGACCCGATGCGGTTGCTGATCGTCGGTGCCGGCGCCGCCGGGCTGATGGCGGCGCGCGAACTCGCCCGTGCCGGCCATTGCGTGACGATCCTCGAAGCGCGCGACCGCTGCGGCGGCCGTATCTGGTCTCTGCCGGTCGAGGAATTCGGCTACGCGGCCGAGGCCGGACCCGAATTCGTCCACGGGGCGGCGCGGGTAACCCGCGCGGTGATGCGCGAAGCCAAGCTGACCTTGTTGCCGCGCGGTGGAACGCGGTGGAGCAAGCGCAGCGGCACGCTGGTGCCGGACGATTCGCCGTTCCCTCACGCTCGCCGCTTTTACAGCGCGCTGCTGGCGGTGACGGACGACCTGCCGGTCGCCGATTTTCTGGACGCGCACTTCGCGGAGGCGCAATTTGACGAGTTGCGCCGCTCGGTGACCCGGACGGTCGAGGGCTACGACGCCGCCGACCCGGCCCGGATGAGTACCCTCGCGCTGCGCGCGGAGTGGATGGCGCGCGACGATGGCGAACACGGACGAATCGGCGGCGGCTACAGTGCGCTGATCGACTTTTTGGCGTCCGAATGCCGCTCGCACGGTGCCGCGCTCAAATTCAATGCGCTTGTTACGGCGCTGGAACAGAACGCGGACGGCGTCGTCGCGCGCTGCCGCGACGGCGCCGCGTTTGCCGCCGCTCGAGTTCTACTGGCGGTACCGTTGCCGGTTCTCTCGCGCATCGCGCTGCCGCCTCCGGCGCGGGACCTTGCTGCCGCGGCGGTCGGCAATATCGGCTTTGGCAATGTCGTCAAGCTGCTGTTGCGCTTCCGGAGCCGGTGGTGGACCGGTCTCCGAGCCGGCGAGTTGCGCGACCTGTCGTTTGTCGTCTCCAACGCGGCGGTTCCGACGTGGTGGACCCAATATCCTGCCGACGACCCGGTACTGACCGGCTGGTACGCCGGCCCGAAAGCGGAGCGGGTGTCGTCGATGACCGAGGCGGATCTCGTGGCCATGGGGCTTGTCTCGCTGGCTGAGATTTTCGAGGTGCCGCTTGACGCGCTGCGCAGCGGCCTCCTGGCGGCGCGGGCGGTCAACTGGGGCAACGACCCCTTTGCACGCGGCGCCTATTCCTATGCCACGCCCCGCACGCTCGCCGCCCTGACGGGCATCGAACGAGCCAGGGGCTCGCCGATCCTGTTCACCGGCGAAGCCTTCTACGCCGGCCCCGAGATGGGCACCGTCGAGGCAGCGCTGGCAAGCGGGCTCGATGCGGCGCAGGCTGTCCTTGCTGCGATAGAGCCGCGATGATCGCTGCCCTGCTGCGCCGGATACGCCTCGGGGCGGCGAGGCCGCGCGAGGCCGAGCCACCGCACTTCATCCGCAGCTACGACATCCTGGTCGACAACCTGCTGCGGGCCTATCCGCGCGATGTGGCGATGTCCGTCGCGGTCGGCGGAGAATTCAGCCGCATGGGCGAGCTGCAATTGGCGGTGCTGCGCCATTTCGGCCTGGCCGCCGATACCCGGCTGTTCGACCTCGGCTGCGGCAGCGGCAGGCTTGCCGCGGCGCTCGGCCGCGAGCTGCCGAGCGTCCTGTATCACGGCAGCGACATCAACAGCGCACTGCTGGGTTACGCGCGGTCGCTCTCGCCGCGCGCCTTCCGCTTCAGCCTCAGCCGCACGCTGGCGATACCGGCGGCCGATGCGTCGGCGGACATGGCCAGCGCGTTCAGCGTATTCACTCATCTCAAGCATACAGAAACCTATGTCTATCTCATCGAGATGCGCCGTGTGCTGCGGCCGCGCGGGCGCCTCGTCTTGTCGTTTCTGGAGTTCGGCTCGCCGCGGCACTGGCCGATCTTTGTGCAATCTGTGGGAGTCGAAAGATATGGCACGGCTTTGCACCTGAACGAATTCATCGGGCGCGACACAATCCGGCTGTGGGCCGCCAAGATCGGCTTCGACGTCGAAGGCTTTGTCGGCGACGACGAGGCGCCGTGGGGCGATGCCGGCCCATTCGGCCAGTCGTTGGCCGTGCTGGTTCGGCATTGAGGCGCCAGTGGCGTTGGTCCCTCAGCCGCGCTAAATTCACGGTCACACGCACATCCGGCTTTTTTGAATGCAGTCGATCCGCATCCGCGGCGCGCGGGAGCATAATCTCAAGAACATCGATGTCGATCTGCCGCGCGACGGCCTGGTGGTGATCACCGGCCTGTCGGGCTCGGGCAAGTCGTCGCTCGCCTTCGACACGATCTATGCCGAGGGCCAGCGCCGCTATGTCGAGAGCCTGTCGGCCTATGCCCGGCAGTTTCTCGAGCTGATGCAAAAGCCCGACGTCGAATCGATCGAAGGGCTGTCGCCGGCGATTTCGATCGAACAGAAGACGACGTCGCGCAACCCGCGCTCGACGGTCGGCACCGTCACCGAGATCTACGACTACATGCGCCTGTTGTGGGCGCGGGTCGGGGTGCCGTATTCGCCGGCGACCGGGCTGCCGATCGTCAGCCAGACCGTGTCGCAGATGGTCGACCGCGTGCTGGCGATGAAGGAGGGCACAAGGCTCTACCTGCTGGCGCCGATCGCCCGCCGGCGCAAGGGCGAATACCGCAAGGAGCTGTCCGATCTGCAAAAGCGCGGCTTCCAGCGCGTCAAGGTCGACGGCAAGATGTACGAGGTCGACGAGGTCCCCGCCCTCAAGAAGAACTTCACGCACGACATCTCGGTCGTTGTCGACCGCATCGTCGTGTCGCCCGAACTTGGCAACCGGCTCGCCGATTCGTTCGAGACCGCGCTCGGTCTCGCCGACGGGCTCGCGATCGCGGAGGATGCGGACAGCGGCGAAGAGATCGTGTTCTCCGCCAAATTCGCCTGCCCCGTGTCGGGCTTTACGATCCCCGAGATCGAGCCGCGCCTGTTTTCGTTCAACAACCCGTTCGGCGCCTGCCCGTCATGCGACGGGCTCGGCACCAAGCTTTATTTCGACGCCGACCTCGTGGTGCACGACGACAGCCGCAGCCTCTACGACGGCGCGGTCAGCCCGTGGTCGCATTCCTCGTCGCCCTACTACCAGCAGACGCTCGACAGCATCGCGCGACACTTCAAGCAGAGCACGCACATGCCGTGGCGCGACCTGCCGCAGAAGATGCGCGACACGATCCTCAATGGATCGGGCAGCGAGCCGATCAAGATGACTTACGACGACGGCGCGCGCAAATACTCGACCGAGCGGCCGTTCGAGGGGGTGCTGCCCAACATGGAGCGCCGCTATCGCGAAACCGACAGCGCGTGGGTGCGTGAGGAATTGGGCCGCTACCAGGCCGCCCGAACCTGCGAGATATGCGACGGAGCGCGGCTTAAGCCCGAGGCGCTGGCGGTCAAGATCGCCGGCAAGAGCATCAGCGAGGCGACCGCGTTGTCGATCCTCGATGCGGTCGACTGGTTTTGTGGGATCGATGCCACCCTCACTCCGGCCCAGAGCGAGATCGCCGCGCGCATCCTCAAGGAAATCAACGAGCGGCTCGGCTTCCTGAAGAATGTCGGCCTCGAGTATCTGACGCTGTCGCGCTCGTCGGGCACGCTGTCGGGTGGCGAAAGCCAGCGCATCCGTCTCGCCTCGCAGATCGGTTCAGGGCTCACCGGCGTGCTTTACGTCCTCGACGAGCCGTCGATCGGGCTGCACCAGCGCGACAACGACCGTCTGCTGGCGACCTTGCGGCGGCTGCGCGATCTCGGCAACACGGTGATTGTCGTCGAGCACGACGAGGAGGCGATCCGCAGCGCCGACTGGCTGATCGACATGGGTCCGGGCGCCGGTGTGCATGGCGGCCACCTGGTCGCCGAAGGGACGCCAGACGAAGTGATGCGCGTACCCGGCAGCATCACCGGCCAATACCTGACCGGCATGAGGCAAATCCCCATTCCGGACCGGCGGCGGGGTCACGACAAGCAAATCCTTCGTCTTGTTGGCGCACGCGGCAACAACCTCAAGGACGTGACCGCGGAAATCCCGCTCGGCACGTTCTGCTGCGTTACCGGCGTGTCGGGCGGCGGCAAGTCGACGCTGATTGTCGAAACGCTCTACAAGGCGCTGGCCAAGCGGCTGAACAACGCGCGCGAGCAGGCGGCGCCGTTCGAGCGGCTCGACGGCGTCGAGTTCCTCGACAAGATCGTCGACATCGACCAGTCGCCGATCGGCCGCACCCCCCGCTCCAACCCGGCGACCTATACCGGCTGCTTCACGCCGATCCGCGATTGGTTCGCCGGGCTGCCCGAGGCCAAGGCGCGCGGCTATCAGCCCGGCCGCTTCTCCTTCAACGTCAAGGGCGGGCGCTGCGAAGCGTGCCAGGGCGACGGCGTCATCAAGATCGAGATGCACTTCCTGCCCGACGTTTACGTCCAATGCGACGTCTGCAAGGGCAAGCGCTACAATCGCGAGACCTTGGAGGTGCTGTTTCGCGGCAAGTCGATCGCCGACGTGCTCGACATGACGGTCGACGAAGGCGCCGACTTCTTCCGCGCGGTGCCGTCCATCCGCGACAAACTCGTGACCCTGCAGCGCGTCGGCCTCGGCTACATCCATATCGGCCAGCCGGCAACGACGCTGTCCGGCGGCGAGGCGCAACGGGTCAAGCTGTCGAAGGAGCTGTCGCGCCGCGCGACCGGGCGCACCCTCTACATCCTCGACGAGCCAACCACCGGGCTCCATTTCGAGGATGTGCGCAAACTCTTGGAGGTGCTGCACGCGCTGGTCGAGACCGGCAACACGGTGCTGGTCATCGAGCACAACCTCGAAGTCATCAAGACCGCAGACTGGCTGATCGACCTCGGCCCCGAAGGCGGCGACGGCGGCGGCCGCATCGTCGCCACGGGCACGCCCGAAGATGTCGCGCAGGTGGCGGAGAGCCATACCGGCCGCTACTTGCACCCGTACCTCTCGCGCCGGCTAGCCCCGCCGCGCCGACGCCTCGCCAGCACCGCCGCCGAGTGACAATGAACCCGGTCCGCCTGCGACGCGATCGAAGAGCGTCTTGTGGGGCATGCCGCCGTACCTCGTCGCTGGCTGGACGCCCTGCGCCAACGCGCCGCTGAGAGCGACGACGCGCTGTAACAAATCGGTCAAACAGCGCCGCTAAGACCCACGGCGTGACATCACGCGCGGGGATGTATGCGATGAAGAGCAAATTTCGGCACCTGGCCTTGGTGCTCGCGGTGATCGCGACCCCGGCGATCGTGCAAGCCGAGCCACCCCACAACGTCATCCTGTTCGTACCCGACGGGCTGCGCGCGCTGATCGTGACCCCGCAGAACGCACCCGCCTTTGCGGCCGTGCGCGACAACGGCGTCGACTTCAAGAACCCGCACTCGCTTTTCCCGACGTTTACGACGCCCAACGCGTCGGCGATGGCGACCGGACATTACCTCGGCGACACCGGCGATTTCTCGAACACCATCTACACCGGCTTCCCGGTGCCCGGCGCCGGCGACAGCCTGACGCCGTTTCTTGAAGCCGATCCGGTGCTCGGCGATGTCGACGAGCATTTCGCCGGCGACTATCTGGACGAAGCCACGCTACTGAAAGCCGCGCGCGCCCAGGGCTTCAGCACCGCGACGATCGGCAAGCTCGGCCCGGCACTGATTTTCGATCACACCGAGCGCACCGGGCAGCAGACGATCGTGGTCGACGACTCGACCGGCTCGAAAGCCGGCATACCGCTCTCCGACGAGGTGAAGGCGGCGCTGACCTCGGCCAATCTTCCGCTGCAAGCGCCCTCGCGCGGCGATAACGGCAAAGCCGGTAACGCCACGACCCCCGGAACGAGGATCGCCAATGTTGTCCAGCAGGATTATTTCACCGACGTCACGACCAAAGCGGTGCTGCCGATGTTCAGGGCGCGCAACAAGCCGTTTGTCCTGGTCTTCTGGTCGCGCGACCCCGACGGCACGCAGCACAATCAGGGTGACAGCCTCAACCAGCTGACCCCCGGCATCAACGGGCCGACCTCGCTCGCCTCGATCAAGAACGCCGATGACGATCTCGCGCGCATCCGCCAAGCGCTTGCCGATCTTGGACTCGACGGCAGCACCGACATCATCGTCAGTGCCGACCACGGCTTCTCGACCATCTCGAAGGAAAGCAAGACCAGCCCATCCGCCAAGGCGAGCTACGAGGGCGTTCCCGCTGGGTTTATTCCGCCTGGGTTTGTCGCGATCGACCTTGCCGCCGCGTTGAACCTGAAACTGTTCGACCCGGACAAGAAAAACGCGCCGGTCGAGACGGGAACCTATCCGAGCCGGGCCAACGGGCTGATCGGTACAGACCCGGCAAAGCCGGATGTCGTCGTTGCGGCGAACGGCGGGTCGGACCTCGTCTATCTACCCAAAGGCGACAAGAAGCTTGCCGCCAAGGTCGTCGCGGCGCTGCTGGCGCAGGATTATGTCAGCGGCCTGTTTGTCGACGATTCGCTCGGCAGGTTCCCCGGCACCTTGCCGCTCAGCGCGATCAATCTCAAGGGCTCCGCCGTGACGCCGATGCCCGCGATCGCGATCAATTTCCGCTCGTTCGCGACCGATTGCGCGGAAAAGCTCACCTGCACCGTTGAAGTCGCCGATACCGGACTGCAACAGGGCCAAGGGATGCACGGCAGCTTCAGCCGCGCCGACACGATGAATTTCATGGCCGCGATCGGGCCGGATTTCAGAGCCGGATTTGCCGACCCGGCGCCGGCCAGCAACGCCGATATCGGTAAGACGATCGCCGCGGTTCTCGGCCTGCAAATCAAGGACAAGGGCAGGCTTGTCGGCCGGGTTCTCGGCGAGGCGATGCCGGGGGGCCAAGTACCACGATACCTCGCCAAGGTCATGCAGTCGCCGCCCGGCCCAACCGGGCTTGTGACCGTGCTGAATTACCAGCTTGTCGGCGACACCCGGTACTTCGATTCGGCCGGTTTTATCGGGCGCACTGTCGGCCTCAGCGTGCCTAAAACGCAAACTTCCGCCTCGGCAAACAATTAACCCGCTTTGTTAAGCGCCGCGGACATGATAAGGCTTTGAGGCCGGGCCGTTTTTACGTTCTGTTACACCGTTTCACTTGAGGAACACTCTCCCCCTGTGGGTTACTCCTCGGGAATTTTCGGGAGATGCGAATGCCAAGGAAAGCAGCTTCAAGTCACGAAGACAAGGTAAGGGCGCGGGCGCACGAGCTCTGGGAGCGCAGCGGGCGTCCCGAGGGTCACCATCTCGCGCATTGGCATCAAGCCGAGGCGGAGGTAAAGGGTGGCCGCCCGTCCCGTGCGCCCAAGAGCCCCGCTGCCAAACCGAAACCGGCGGCGAAGCCAAAGACCGCGCCAAAACCCAAAGCCGCGGCGGCGGGCGCCACCAAGCGGGCCACCGCGGCCGCGCCGAAACCGGCGAAGCCGACGGCAAAGCCGAAAAGCGCCGCGACGCCGAAGCGCGGCAGGGCGGCCGGCTGACTTCGAGGCGGCCGCGCTTCAGGCCGCGAAAGCCGGAATGACCTCGCGGGCGAACAGTTCGGCCGACCGGAGCGCGTCGGCCTGATCAATTGTGCCGAACGCAAAGTCGCAGACGTAGTAGTTGATGCCGGTTTCGGCGATTTCGTGCTCGATGAATTTGCGGACGGTCTCCGGGGTGCCGGCGACCGCGTCGCCGCACTCCAGGATCGTCTCGAATTCGGGCGGCAACGCCGCTTCCAGCGGGAACGGCACACCGTATTCGTGCCACAGCAGCCCCATGTGGCGTCGCCAGGCGGGATAGGCGCGGCGGCCGATCTCGCGCGCCGCCGCATCGGTCTCGGCCACGACGATATGGCGGTTCACCCCAATCAGCGGCAGGTCAGGTTCGGCGCGCCCGAGCCTCTGCCATTCGGTGCGGTAGGCGTCGACGACGGCCTTGACCGCCGGGATCGGCCGCCGCGCCACGATATTCGCGCCGTGCTGCGCGACCCACGGCAGACTTTCCGGCCGGCCGATCCCGTACCACAGCTCGGGGTACGGCTTCTGCAACGGCTTCATCGGCACCGGCACGTTATCGAAGTCGTAGAACTTGCCGTGGAGCGTCACGCGATCCTCGGTAAAGCCCAGCCTTGTCACTTCGAACGCCTCGCGGAACTGCTCGGCACCGGTGTCGAAATTGACGCCGTAGAAGCCGACCTCGACCGGCGAGATGCCGCGGCCGACCCCGTAGAGAAACCGCCCGTTTGACATCTGGTCAAGCATGCAGACTTCGTCGATCAGCCGCAGCGGGTGGTAGAGCGGCAGCAGGTAGACCATCGGCCCGAACTTGATCTTCCGTGTGCGCTGCGCAACTGCCGCCAGGAAGACGCTCGGCGACGGCGCATAGCCGAGCGGCGTGTTGTGGTGCTCGGCCAAGTGATAGGCGTGATAGCCGAGACGGTCGTATGCCTCGATCAGCCGCAGCCGGTCCTCGAAATGGCGCGCGAGCGGCTTCCCGCTGTCGTCGAGATGGTCGAAAATACCAAACCGCATCGGCGCCTCCGTGTTGCGGCATCCTAGCGGCTGGCGCCGGTCGGAGCAAAATTCATCGCCGCTGCGTATTGCCATGGGAAGCCACCGCGGCGAGGCCGCATCAGCCGATGACCGTCGAGCAAGCAACCGTTCGCAAACCGCCGGTCGGCATGATCCTGACACTCATCGCGGCCGTCTTTCTTTATGCGTTGATGATGCTGTGCCTTGCCGATCTGGCCAATGGTGGCGGCGACGCCATGGGGCGCAGCATCGACGCCGGCCTCGGGCTGATTTTCGGCTGCGGATTGTGGCTGCTGCTCGGGGTGGCGCTGCTGATCGGCAGCGTCAATGGCACGATGCCGGTCTGGGCAGAGGTCGCGGCGGCGATCCTCTGGCCGTTGTCGGCCGTTGCCGCCTTCGTCGCGCTGGACTTCGTCGAGCGCGGCAGAGGTAGTGCGGGATCATCTTACGTGCTGGTTCCGGCACTGCTGCCGCCGCTGGTCGCCGCCTATGCGCTATGGGCCCGCCTGCCAGCGCTGCAGCGGCGCCTTTCCGAACGGGCGACCGGCATCGTGGTGCTTGGGGCCATCGCGGTCGTAGCGCTGGCGCCGATGCCGCGCTACGCCGGCGAGCAGATCGAGCGCGCCCGGGAACATGCTGCGGAACGGGAGGCGGCACGGCAGGAGGCCGCCCGGGAAGCCGAACGGCGGCGCCAGAGCCTGGAGCGCTTCAACAAGCTGACCGCGGATTCGCCACTGTGGGAGTGGGCGGCGTTCTTCGGCAAGGACAGCGAGCTCGACGCCCAGGCGATTGAAGGCGCCAAGGCATTGCCGCACCGCCAGACCGATGCCGAAGACGCGCTACGGCGCGGCCTCGGGTTTCCGCTCATCGAATACGGCCGACTTGATCTGGAGGCGACGCCGGCTTTCTGCACAGCGGCTGGGGATTTCCTCAGCCAGGAGGCGGCAGCCAAACCCGCCCCCTCGCCCGACGCCGAATACGCGATGACGACGCTGCCCTATCTCGAGGCCGACGACATCGGCGCGGTCGAATGGCTGACCGGACATTGCGACATCGATGCAGCGATCGCGCAGATTCGCAGCACCATCGAGGGTTATGCGCCAACGCGATCGCGCGATGCGGCGCTGGGGCTGATCGCCTGGCGGCGCGGCAACGGCTTCAGCCGACGCCAAGACGAAACGCGGGCGCTCGCCGAATACGACGCGGCGATACGGCTGTCGCCGGACAATGAGCAATTTCATTTTTCTCGGGGTAACTTGCGCTACGGGCAGGGGGAATACGACAAGGCGATCCCAGACTTCAGCGAAGCCATACGGCTCAACGACGGCTACAGCGCGGCCTGGGACAGCCGCGCCAATTGCTATTACTTCCTGGGCGACATGGAACAGGCGCTGCGCGATTACGACGCCGCCATCGACCGCAACCAGAGCAAGGCCAACGCCTATAACAACCGCGGCAACGTGCTTGCCGGCATCGGTGAATTCGATCGCGCGGCCGCCGACTACGATACCGCCCTTCGCCTGCAGCCCGACATGCGCTTTGCCCTGAATGGGCGCGCCCGGGTTCGCTTCTACCAAGGCGACTATGCCCGCTCCGCGGAAGGTTTCGCCGCCGAACTGGCGCTCAAACCCGACGATGCCATCACGACGCTCTGGGCATATCTCGCGCGGCTCCGCGCCGGCCAGCCGGCGCGCGAGCGGTTGCGCGAGGACGCGGCTAAGCTCGACACGGCAAAATGGCCGTGGCCGATCGTCGCCGTGTTTCTCGGCGAAAGGGACGCGGCGCAGGTGCTGGCGGACCTCGCCAAAGAGCCCGATGAGGTTGCCCAATGCGACGCCGACTTTTTTCTCGGCGTCCAGCTAGCCGCGGGCGGCGACGCGCCACGCGCCCGGCTCCTGTTCCAACACGCGGCAACGAAATGCCCGCCATCTTATGTCGACACGATAAGCGCCAAGGTCGAGCTCGCTCGGCTGCCGCCCTGACGCCTT
>JAFAWI010000473.1 GCA_019241915.1 Alphaproteobacteria bacterium | reverse complement strand
GGCCGACGAACCCTGAGATATCCGCCTTCCGGTCAGCGTCGCGGTTTTGGGTTCGGTGTGTCGCCAGCGGACTGACTGCCGAGCGTGTCGTGCAGCTTCATTTGCTGCTCGGCTGCGCCGCGGCGCAGCACGACTCGCGACCGCTCGATCAGGTGCACGGTCCAGCCATCGACGGCGTCCCCCTCCTTGATCCGGGTCGGAACGGGCGGATCGCCGTGGATCACGACCGCATTGCGCTGTGCCTTCGAGATGACGATGCCCGCAAGCGCAGCGCTCAGCGCCTGTTCCTGGCTCTGGCTGGCTTCGACAACGACCGGGCGTCGAGTCGCCGAAAACAACGGCCGCTCCCACACTTCACCGTAATTATCGACCGGCGGTAACGCAAAGTGGCCAGCGGGCGGCGGTACGGCCGCTGTCTGTTCGGCGAGCGATCCGTGCGGGAGCATCCGGTCGCCAGTGCCACCAGCCGTCAGCTCAATGAGCAAAACAGCGGCAAGCCCGGCGCAGGCGATAGCCGGAATCACCAGAGGCCGCAGAGGATGGAGAGCGAGGCTCATCATCGGCATGGCAGAAAATAAACCGCCCCCGTGACCAGTGTGTGACCGGTCACGGGGGCGCAGATCAACAGAGTATCCCTAGAAGCGGCCGCCGCCGAACCCGAACGGGAACTCCGCCCGGTCGTTATCCTGAAGCCCGGTCAGCGGGTCGAGAATGACCTGATTCCGGCTCGGCCGGTCGTCGAAATCGAACATGCCGTTAAGTGGTCCGGCGATCTGATCGAACGAGAACGAGCCAAGCTGGGCGCCCGCGGGCAGGTTCGATCCGTCGATCCGTCCCAGATGCCAGTTGTCCTCGATGAACCGCAGGCTGGAGGTCTGGTCGAGCACGGTATGATCGACAAAGTTCTGCTTCGCCCACGGTGAAATTACCAAGAGCGGCAGACGGGGACCATAACCGCAGCGGCCCGCGCCCGGCGGCGCACCGGCCGGCGCCGGCCCGCAAACGCCGGACGTGGGGATGTTTTTCGGCGCCGCGGCCGCCGTCGAAGTCGACAACGGCAAGGTCGGCACGAACGAGTCGTTGGCGTTGACCGTGGCGTTGTCGCCCCCGGCTCCGGCATTATTGGCCGAATGGTTGACGATCGGCCCGGTGACATGGTCGTACCAGCCGTCCGAGTCGTCATAGTTGATAATCACCGCGGTGTCCTGCCAGAACGGCGACTTCTGCAGCGCATTGACCACCTGCACCAGGAAAACCTGCTCAAGCAGCGGGTCCGAGTTGCCCGGATGCGCATTCTCGTATTTTGGCGGCTTGAGGTACGACACAGAGGGCAGGTTCCCGTGGCTGAGCGCGTTAAAGAAGTCGCTCGTGTCGTACTGGTGGTTCGCCTGGTCGCTGCGGCCGATCTCTTCCGGCGTGTCGGGCGACGGCCGCAGATGATGCTGGTTGCGGGTCGACGCGTAGTACTGGAACGGCTCGTGATGCGGCACGTAGTCCCCGGTCGAGGTGTGGATATCGGTCGGCGGGTTGGTCTGCCCGTCCTGCACCGTCGGATTGGGCACGACCAGCACCGGCGTCGTGCGGCCCGGTGGGATGTATTCGTGCTCCAGATGCGCGGAGCCGCATACTGCCGCGGTCTTGGTCGAACCGTCAGGGTTGGTGACGGCCGGTGCGGTCGGCGCGAAGCCGCCCTGGAACCAGCCCCAGGTGACGTGCTTCGCGTTGAGCAGATCGCCGACGTTCTTGCCGCTCGCCATCTGCACGGTGCCCTTACCGGTCTTGGTGCCGCCGGCGTCGGCGCCGCAATCGTCGAGCGCGGGGTCGGGATCGCCGGTAATCGCCGATAGCGGGCTCGAGCCCGTGACCTTGCCGCCGCCAAAGGCCGTCGCCAGCACGGCGTTCGCCGTCTGCCCGGAGACCAGGTTGATCGCACCGACCGTCGACGGCCCGAACATACTGCCGAACGAGTTGTCGCTCATCGCGAAGTTCTGTGCGTAGTTCCATAGTGCGGTGACAGTGTTGCCATCGTAATAGGCCATCACCGTCGACCCGTCGGAGCGGCAGCCGAGGCCGATGCTCGATGTCGCCTGTACAAACTTGTCCATCAGGCCGCCATTCACCGCCTTTTGTTCGTCGGTGTAATCGTGGTCCATGTCGCAGGTGAACGCTTCGGAGCGATCGAGGCGGTAGGGCTGCTTCAGGTTCGGGTTGTTGGTGAGCAGGTCGTTGGCCAGGAGGTTGTTGACCGCCGGCGTGTCGTCGCGCGCGTTGAAACGGGGCTCGTTGTTCGGGTTCTGAGCGTGCGGATAGGTCCCGAAATAGTGATCGAAGCTCTCGTTTTCGAAGAAGATGACGACAACGTGCTTGATCGGCGTCTCCGTGACGGTGCCGTTGTCGGCCAGGCCGGGCAGCGCAACCACCGTTGAGAGAAAGGTCCCTGCCGCCAGCGCCGCAATATGCCGGCGCCTATGGTTTCGGCCAATTAACTTCATCGTAGCTCCCCTTCAGTATGGATGCGGTGACGCAATGAACCCTTGACCGCGGCGGCGACCGCGCGGCGGCTGAAGGGGAGCACGTTAATCACCTTGGGTGACGATTTGGCGGCGCAAATATGAAACTTTCACGCTAATCACCGACCCGGTCCTCGGTCATAAATGTCACAACGGAACGTCATAAAACTGGAACTGTCGTCGCGCTAAAGCTGGGCTCTTCGAGCAGGTGCCGCGCGCCCCCGTGTTGCCGGCGCCCGCGCTGCGCTTGCAGTTAAAATTTGGGGGCGTTGATGCAGCTGCGGCGTTGCCGACGAAACGCGATCGTCGTCCTGGCCAGCAAAGGCTTTGCGTTCGCACTGTCGGTGCTGCTGGTTGCTTCCTGGCATTCCCGCGCGTGTCGTGCCGACGAACTGCAGCAGGCCGCGGAGCGCTACCGGCCGTATATGGTCGAGCAGATCGATCAGTCCCTTGCTGGCGCCCGGGCGCTGCGCGAGCGCCTCACCGCCAAAGACCTCGACGGCGCCAAGCGCGAATGGATCGCGGCGCGGACCGGGTGGGAGCGCGCCGAGGTCTTTACCGCGGGTTTTGTGCCGGACCTCGATGGGGAAATCGACGCGTGGCCGAACGCCGTGATGGGCTTCCATGCGATCGAGGCCAATCTTTTCGGGCGCGCACCGGGCGACGCAGGCGAGCGAACCGACGCGCTGATCTTCCACCTCGCCGATCTCGACGTGAAGGTCCACCTGATGACGTTGACGCCGCAAGGCCTGCTTAACGGGACCGCACGCCTGGCATACGAGATCGGGGAAAGCAAATCGGATGGCGGCGAGTCTCGCCTGAGCGGAACGTCGCTCGACGACATGCGAAACAACATCGACGGAATCGCGCTTGCCTATCAGGTGATCTTCGCACCGGCGGTCGAAGCGCAGGATCCGCAACTGTCACAAGCAGCCGAAACAAAGATCATGCAGCTCAAGGAGCTCGTCTCGGTCGACGACCTGCGCAAACTCGATCCAGATAAGCTGCGCAAGACGAGCGAGGAGCTGATCGTCGCTCTGCAGAATTGCGCGCCGAAAATCGGCCTGCGCGCGCCTACTCTCGAGGAAATCAGTCAATGAGACGCCGCGGCGAATTCGGCTGCGCGGTCGCCGCCTGCGTCCTGGCGCTGTGTTTGCCGACGCCCGCAGGCGCGTTTCCGATTAGTGGTGACCAGACCGTACTGCCGGCGGGCAGCGAGCTCAACGAGGACGCGCTTCTCGTCCCGCGCGAGGTGTTCAAATCGGAAGTCCAGGGTGGTGCCAAATCTTATCTGGTAAAGCTCGGCGACATGGCGTTCAGCGACCCGGGCATCCTTGGGGATGTCGCGCGACGCGCTGGCGTGAGTTGCGCGACCTGCCACATGAACGGCGCATCAAACCCCAAGCTCTACATTCCCGGCGGATCCAGCAAGCCCGGGACGTTCGACACGACCGGCGCTTTGTTCAATCCGAAAGCCGACAACCACGTGCTCGACCCGGTGCGGATCCCGAGCCTGCGCGGTGCGCGCTATCTGGCGCCGTACGGCCATGATGGCCGCGTGGCGTCGCTGCGCGATTTCGTCCGCAACGTCATCGTCCGGGAATTCGCCGGGCCGGAGCCATCGCCCGAGGTGCTCGATGCAATCGTGACCTATATTCAGGACATCGATTTTCTGCCTAACCCGAAGCTTGGCCCCGGCGGCCGCCTGTCGGCCCAGGCAAGCGATGCCGAGCGGCGTGGCGAAGCGCTTTTTGCGCGGCCGTTTCCGCACGACCCGAGCCTCAGCTGTGCCGGGTGTCATCCACCGTCGGCAGGCTTTCTCGATCATCAGGTGCACGATATCGGATCGGGCGGCCTGTTCCGCACGCCAACGTTGCGCAACGCCAATTTCAACGCGCCCTATTTCCACGACGGCCGTTACGACACCTATGTCGAGGCGCTCGACCACTTCGACCGCGTCTTCGGACTGGGACTTGCGATCGACGAGCGGCATGATCTGATCGCATACCTCAACGCCGTGGGCGACGGCCTACGTCCCTACGAGCGTGACAACAGCGTCGCGCGGCTGCGCGAGATCGATGAGTTCGCCAGCGTCCTTACTGACGCCATTCCCGGCCACGACCGTGACGTTGTCGCGCTCGCCGTCGATACGGTCGGCGGCGAATTGCGCGAGTTGATCGAGCGGATCCCGGATATCAAAGACACAGCGGTGACCGAGGGACGGGACGAACGGCGGCTGGCGCGGAGTGCGCTGAAGGATGTCGTGCTCAGCCTGCGGCGGATCGATCTCGCCGCCGGTTCCGGGAACTTCGACGATGCGGCGGCGGCTTACGAAAACGTCCGCAAGTTGATGGCTGCGGCCATCCCGGCCGTGCTCGCCAAGGCCGAACCGTGGTCGCTGTTCAATCCCGCTGTGCATGACGTCCATTTCGCCGCGCTCCGCCAATTACTGAAACTTACCGACAACTTGCAAGCAAAGGCCGCAACCAAGTTGCCATAAACCCTACGTTGAATTGAGACATAGCTGCGATGCCTCTGTCACAGCGCGAAGCTACCTTCGGTTTGTTTCCGCTTGAACCGTTTAAAAGGGGCGTCCCATGCAGCCAAAAGGCATGACATCGCATCACCGCCGCTTGAAACTGACACTTCGTTCTTCGGCGATCGCTTTTGTCACTTTTGCTTATATGTCGATCGGACAGAGCGCGACTACCGGCAACGATCCGGCCCACAAGTTCAAGACCGCGTCTCCGATTAAGCACGTCATCATCCTGATCGGCGAGAATCGCGGGCTCGACCACACCTTTGGCGTCTACAAGCCGAAGGGCAAGAAGCAGACGATCTCGAACCTGCTGTCGAAGGGCATCGTCAACGAGGACGGCTCGCCGGCGTCGAATTTTAGCCTCGCCCGCCAGTTCGCCGTCTCGGCACAGTCGAGCTACTACATCGGCGTGCCGAAAGCGGACAAGACCGCCTATGACAGCAGCAACTTGATGCCGCAGCCCAACACGAACGGCGCGCCGCAGGCGCAAAGCGACACTGGCCCGCCGTTCAAAACCGTCGCCGAAGCTGGTGTCGAAAGCGACATCAACCCGGAAGACGCGTTCCTGCTGACGACCGGGGCCACAGGCTTGGCCCACGACGTGCTCGACACGCGCGTTCCCGGCGCCGGCAATCTGCCGAACGGCCCGTTTGTCCTGCAGGGCCGCAACATCAACGACGATGACTATACCGGCGACATGACCCACCGGTTCTATCAGGCCTGGCAGCAGTCGGACTGCAGCAAGGCCAACGAGACAAAGGAGAATCCGGTCGGCTGCCTCAACGATCTGTTCCCGTTCGTCATGGCGACGTTTTCGCCGCCCAATTTTTCGACCAAGACCGGCAATTTCAGCCAGGGCAATGAGATGGGCTTCTACAATGCAGAGCAGGAGCAGGCATCACTGCTGAAGACGCTCGCCGATCGCTTCACGCTGAGCGACAACTTCCACCAGTCGTTCATGGGCGGCACCGGCGCCAACCACTTCATGCTCGGCACCGGCGACGCCGCGTTCTGGAGCGACGGACACGGCAACCCGGCGGTGCCGCCGACGAGCCTCGTCGCCAACCCGAACCCGAAATCCGGCACCGTCAACGCCTACACCGTCGACGGCAATTTCAGCGAGTGCTCGGATGTGACGCAGCCGGGCGTGAAGCCGATCGTCGATTACCTCGACAAGCTGAAATACGCCGCCGAGCCGAACTGCGCCGAAGACCACTACTACATGCTGAACAATACCAATCCCGGCTTCCTGCCAAACGGAACGGCGGTGCCGGCGGCGCAGAATGCCCTGCCGCCTTCGCCAGTTCGCACGATCGGCGACGCGCTTAACGAGAAGAAGATCAGCTGGGCCTATTTCGGCGGCGCGTACAACGATGCGGTGACGCTGTCGAACGAGGCGGTGGCCGCCAATCCCGCCAACCCGAACCTGACCGCCGCGGCGCTCGCGGACCCGGCGCACGCGCTCGGTGTGGCGTATTGCCAGATCTGCAATCCCTTCCAGTACGCGACCTCGATCATGGGCGATCCGGCGCAACGGTCCGCTCATGTCAAGGACACGGCCGATCTGATTACCGACATCAAGAACAACACGTTGCCGGCGGTGTCGTTCGGTAAGCCGGACGGCTTGCTCGACGGCCACCCGCAGTCGTCCAAGATCGACTTGTTCGAGGCCTATGTGCAGAACCTGCTCGACGCGCTTGAAGCTAACCCCAAGCTGAAGGCGGAGACGGTCGTGTTCATTACCTGGGACGAGGCGGGAGGCTATTGGGACTCGGGCTACATCCAGCCGATCGACTTCTTCGGCGACGGCCCCCGCATCCCGCTCTTGGTTCTGTCGCCGTATTCGACCGGCGGCAGGGTCGTGCACAGCTACGCCGACCACGTGTCGCTGCTGAAGTTCATCGAGCGGAACTGGAACCTAAACCCGCTGACTGACCGCAGCCGCGACAACCTGCCGAACCCGGAGGCGAAAAAGGAGAATCCGTACGTGCCGGTCAATTCGCCGGCGCTCGACGACCTGTTCGAGGCGTTCGATTTCGGCAAGGCCGTGAACCAGCCTTATACCGAGTAAAGCAAGAACCTTGCTCGGATGCCGGTCGGCTCGTCCGGCCGGCACATCTTTTTTAACAACGAACGTGCCCACGGGGACAATGAACGGACACGCCGCGCCCGCGCTCGCCGCGCTCGTTTTCGCGTTATGGGTATCGGCATCCGCCAAGGCCGAGCAATTCGCTGCCTCGATTGCGGAGACCAAGCTCGACACCGGCACGCCGACCAACACGGCGCGGGGACATCTCGCCGTTGCCGACAGCAAGGTTCGTCTTGAGGTGCCCGATTTCCCCGACGGATTTTTCCTTTCCGATTCTGCATCCGGTGTCGCCTATTTTGTCCGACCTCGCGAACACGTATTCATGGAGGCGCGGCAGTCGAGCAGGCTTGCTCAAATCCTGATCCCGGTTGATTCCCAAAGCGCGTGCGAGCAATGGCAAAAACCGGCCCCGGCGGCCGCAGTCGAAGCAACAGCAAGCGGTTGGCGCTGTCGGCGCGTCGGCGATGAGGTCATTCAAGATAGAGTCACCGTTCGTTACGCCCTGACTGCAACAGATGGCCGCGCTTTCGAAGTCTGGGTCGATCGGGCGCTGAAGTTCCCTGTGCGGGTCGATGCCGATATTGGCGTCGTCATTGAGGTCACCGATATCCGCGAGGGCCCGCAACCCGACGTCGCCTTCGAGATACCGGCGGATTTCCGCAAATTTGACCCGCAAGGCCTGATCGACCGCATCAAGCAAAGCGATGTGTGGGTCGACGACCCACCCGCAAAGTAGGCCGCTTCAGGATTGCGGCTGCGCGTAGCCGTAGGCCTCGAAGCGGATGTCGAGGGTGCCGTCTTCGACCCGTTCGCGCCGCCGCCGCGTTTCTTCCTTCGACCGGATGTCGAGATTGTCGAGGAACAGGACCGGTTCGCCGCTTTCGAGATCGTGAAAGACGCGGAGCGCCGCCTCCGGCGTCAGCGTGACCTGTGCGCGTACCGCAACCCGGCGCAGACGGCCGTCGGCCTGTCCCGACAGGATTTGCGTGCTTTTGAGCTCGCCGTGCGCGGCGCCGACCGAAGCCTTGATGCGGTTCTGCAGCGCCGCCGCCATCAATGTTTCGTTCTCGCCGCGCAGAAGGCCATCCTGCCCGGCGGCACGCCGGCGCAGCTGATCGAGCGCTTCCTGTCGCGGTTTCTGGTCTTGCGCCAGCCGCTGGTAGCGCGCCAGCGCCGAGCCGAGCTGCTCGATCTGGTCACGCTGCTGGGCGCGGGTGTCGATGACCGGCTTTAGGATGGCCAGATAGGCAATCCCGAGCAGCGCCACGGGGAGCGCCAGCGCTAGCGCCCGACTGATCGGCGCGGACAGCGACATCATCATTTCGGCTGGCCCTGACGGCGGATTTGCGCCGCGATGTCGAAGCGCTCGCGGCCAAGCTGCGCGTCTTGTGTCACCGACGAGCGAAACGAAGCGTCTGTCAGCAGCGGCGATCGGTCGATCATCGCCAGAACTGCGGTCGCCGATGCCGCGTAACCGCCCAGCAAGACGGTATCCCCGTTGATCTGGAGCTCGGTCAGCCACGTGTCATCAGGCAGGATGCGAGTCAGCGAGGCAATCAACTCGGTGACCGGCGGGGTCGCCTTCTTGCGGTCGATGACAAAAGACTGATCGTGGATTTCGCTGTCGATGGCGTCCTGCAGTTTGAGGCTGGCGCCGGCGCCCGTTTTGGCGGCCGCGATATCGGCGGTGAGCTGCGCGATCTCGGTGTCGTCCCTGACGTAGGGAATGACGACGACCGCGACAGCCATCGCGACCGCCAGCACCGACAACGCGCGCGATGTCAATTTCAGCAGGTGCGCACGCTGGCTGGCCTCGGCCCTCGCGTTCCCGCCCAACGGCAGCGGGGCGTCGGCGACGTCGATCCCCACGATGTGCAGCCCGTTTTGCCGTGCTTGACGGCGGAGGTCGTCGATCAAATCGCGCGGCACAATCGTCAGCTCCAGATGAAGCTGCGCGTTTTCGACATCGCGCGACGCGATCCTGTGCCGGAAGTAGACGCGATCGCGACTGAACGGGCTGAACCGATCGAACTCAAATTCGACGACCTGACCGAGATTGGCCAGCGCCGCAAGCGGCAGTGTCATCGGCACCTGCAACGCTACTGCCGGGTCGAGCCGCAGCCTCGCTGCATAAGGGCCCGCCCGTCGTCTCGCGTTCGGTGACAGAAGACGTGCGACTTGTGCCGGGTCGGCGCCCGCCAAGTCGAGCGGACCGATAACCTCATCCCGCGCATGGGCTTCATAGGCGAGCCGGGCGGTGCTACCGTCGATGACGACGACCAATCCTTTCCGCCACGTTCCGACAACGCTGCGCACGGGTGCCGGCGTCAGGGCGGCGATCTCGGCAGCCCACCACGCCCAGAGCGCATCGGCGACCAGCGGCGCCTCGGCGCGCCAGCGGTCGAAGACTTCAGCCATCGACATCGACCGCCTCCGCTAAGCGGGGTGCCAAGATCAGGTCGGGCGCCAACCAGCCGTCCGCAAACCGGACGCGCAGCCGGATCATTTTCGGCAGCGCGCGCGCGTTTTCCCACCCGTCGTGCCATTCCGCTGGGACCGCCGGGTCCGTAATGCCGAAATAGGCAAAGCGAACGGATGCCAACCGGTCGAGCAGTACCGTCGGTTTTAGGCTCTGGCCGGATGTATCGTCAGGCCGCGGCGGATCCTGCCACCGCACGAGAATTTGCAGCCGCCGCGTTTCGCCGGCGACGCCGAGGCGCAGGTGGAAAAATCCGCCAAGCGCCAGCTGCGACGGAGCCGTGGTAATCAGCTCGAGCCCGTCCGGGCCGCCGGTGAAAATGATTTCCGGCTCCTTGGGGTCCGCGCTCGCCGGGTAGGGCTGCGCGTTGCCCAACTGCGCGTGCAGGAAGTCATACGCGAAGGCCAGCTGCGAGGTATGCTCGGTCGTGGCGCCGGCCCGTTCCGAGGCGCGTGCGCCAAACCGCAGGCCGCCAAACAGGCCGGCGACCAGCAGCCCGACCAGCGCCATCGCGACGAGCAACTCGATCAGCGTGAAGCCTCCTTCGCGTGGCACCGATGCGGCGTCTTCCGGCATCATCGCGTCGCCATGGGAGCGAGACGCACCGTTTGCAGATGGATCGACCGCCTATGGTGGCCCTGTTGCCACGCGACGCTGACGGTAAGCTGGTATGGAATGACGTAGCGTCCGGCGGCGGCACCGCCGCCCTCGCCGGTGAATAGTTGCACTGAGGCCGCCACCGCGAAGCGGCCAATATCGGCGAGGCTATCGCCAGGTGTCAGCGGCAGACGCGCGCCCAGCGTCTCGATCATCGACTCGGCGATCAGCGTCGCCTCGATCGCGGTATCGGAATCGGCGCTGCGGTCGAGATTGACCGAGAAATTGCGGAATAACGGGACCAGGAGAATCGCGCTGATTGCGGCGGCGACGAGAACCTCAATCAGCGAGAAGCCGGCCTCGTCAACGGCTTGCCGGCCCCGGCGATCGGACGATCGATATACGGCCGGTGAGCCAGTCCGCCACAATCTCCTCTTCAGCCGCGCCGCGCACCACACGAACCGCGCCGCCGGTCGAGCTGCCATCGGGAAGGAAGCGGATGCCTTGCTCGGTGGCTCCGACGCGTCCGTCCCCCGCGGCAACCATCGCGACGCTGATGTCGCCTGGCAGGCGGCGCCAATTGGCGTGATCGGCGACACGGTAGGCACCGCCCTTGGCGTCCAGCGTGAACACGGCGGCGCGACCGCGGGCCAGAGCCAAGCTATGCGTTTCGCGCAGCGCCGAAGCAATATCGTTGCCGGCTGCGCGCAAATCCATCCCGTCGCTCGCACGTCGCAGTGTCGGCAACGCAACCGCCAGCACCAGGACCAGAATGCCGAGCGCGACCAGCAGCTCGATGAGCGTGAAGCCGGCGGCTGCCGCATCTCCCGTACGCTCACCAGTTTCCGACATCGCGATTTTCCCCGGTGCCGCCGGGTGCGTTGTCGGCGCCGAGCGTGTAGAGGTCGTATTCGCCGTGCTCGCCCGGTATCCGATACGAATAGGCGTGGCCCCATGGATCGGGCGGCACCTGCTTTTGCTTCAAATAGGGACCGTTCCAGCCGCTCGTGCCGGTGGGCATTTCCACCAGCGCCTGCAACCCTTCCTGCTGTGTCGGATAGCGGCGCATGTCGAGGCGGTAGAGGTCGAGCGCGGCCGCGAGATTTTCGATCTCGATGCGCGCCGAGTCGCTGCGCGCGCGCCCCAGATATTTCATCACCTGCGGGGCCACCAGGCCGATCAGCATGCCAAGGATCGCGAGCACGACCAGCAGTTCGATCAGCGTGAAGCCGGCTTCTCGGAGGCGCGCGTGGACGCCGCAAAGGCGTTGGCGTGACAGGGACGTCATCGCTCATGCCGCCAAATCGTAGACGCTGAGAATCGTCGTCAGAATCGAGCCGACCACCAGCGCGACAATGAGGCCGAGACCGACTGTCACCGCCGGGACGAGGAGCGCCAACAGCCGCGCAACGGTCCGCTGCGTGTCCGCATCATAGATTTCGGCGATCTTCAGCAGCATGTCGTCAAGGCGAGCGGTCTCCTCGCCGACCCGGACGAGATCGACGACCAGCTGTGGGAACAGCTTCGTGCGGGCCAGCGGGTCGGCGAGCCCCTTGCCCTCCTTGACGCTGTCGATCACCGCGACGAAGCCGGCGCGCAGCGCCAGATTGCCCACCGTCTCGTGCGTAATGGTCAGGGCGGCCAGCGGCGCCACGCCATTCTTTAGGAGCGTGCCGAGGGTGCGCGAGATCCGCGCCGATTCCGTCTTGGCCAACAGCTCGCCGATAACCGGCACGGTCAGCAGGCGGCGATCGCACCATTCGCGCACCAACTTCCGACGCAGCTGGGCGCGCGCCAGCAACACCAGCGCCACAATGGCGACGATGATGATCCACCACGTCGCCAGAAACCCGTCGCTGACCGCTAGGATCAGTTCTGTAGACGCTGGCAGCGGCTTTCCGGAATCGACAAACAGCGGCCGGAAGCTCGGAATGACGAAGCCGAACAGCGCGCCGATCGACAGACAGCCCATCGTCAGCACCAGCACCGGATAGACCAGCGCCGACTTCACCTGCTCGCGTGCTGCAGCGCGGCGTTCGAGGTATTCCGCCAGGTGACGCAGGGTCGTTTCGAGCGATCCGCCGGCCTCGGCAGCTCGTATCATCCCAACGTAGAACGGCGGAAACAGCGCCTTCTGCGCCGCCATGGCGTCGGCCAGCGAGCGGCCGCCGCGCACCGCATCGAGCAGCTCGCGGAGCGTGCCGCGCTCGGCCCCGCCGAACATCCGTTGGCCGATTTCGAGTGCGCGATCGAGCGGCAACCCGGCCTGAAGCAGGATGCTCAGCTGGTGCGTCAGCAAGGGAAGTTTCGCTGCCTTCGGTTTGCTGCGATCGCCCCAGTTCGGCAGCGTCAGCCGCCACCAGGACACGCTGCCGGCGAGGTCGGCGCGGATCGGCACGTGCCCCTGGCCGTGCAAAAGCTCTATAACCCCGTCGCGCGTCGCCGCCTCGAGTTCGCCCGTGACCATGTCGCCGGACGCCGCGACGGCCTGGTACCGGTATAGCGGCATTCAAATGTCTCGGGTCACGCGCAGGACTTCCTCGATCGCCGTCAGCCCAAGCTGAGCCTTGTGCAAGCCGTCCTCGTACATCGGGCGCATGCCTTCGGCGACCGCGACACGCTGGATTTCCTGCACCGTCGCACGCTGCAGGATGAGCTGCCGCACCGCGTCGGAGAGCACGAGGAATTCGAGCACCGCGACGCGGCCTCGATACCCGACGCCAGCGCATTGGCCGCACCCAACAGCGCGATAAAGCATGGGTTCGCCCGCCGCCGCCTTCAGGCCGAGATGCGCCGCCAGCTCGGGCAGCGGCCGGTAGCTCTCGCGGCAGACCGGGCACAGGCGGCGCACCAGCCGCTGCGCCAGCACGCCGGTTACCGTGGAGGTGACGAGGTAGTCCTCGATCCCCATGTCGAGCAGCCGCGTGATCGTGCCGGCGGCGCTGTTGGTGTGCAGCGTCGACAGCACGAGATGCCCGGTCAGCGCCGCCTGAATGGCGATTTCCGCGGTCTCCAGGTCGCGCATCTCGCCGACCATCACGATGTCCGGGTCCTGGCGAAGGATTGCCCGTAGGACATGCGCGAAACTGAGACCGATCTGCGGCTTGACCTGGATCTGGCTGACGCCGTCAAGCTGGTATTCGATCGGGTCCTCGACCGTGAACAGCTTCTTTTCGCGTGAGTTGAGCCGCAGCAGGCAGGTGTAGAGCGTCGTGGTCTTGCCGCTGCCGGTTGGTCCGGTCACCAGCATGATGCCCTGCGGCTGGTCGAGGACTTGGAGAAACGTCTCCAGCGACTCCTCGCTGAAGCCGAGTTCGGTCAGATCGCAGACGAGGCTGGTGCGATCGAGAATACGCATCACGACGCCCTCGCCATGCAGCGTTGGGACGCAGGAGACACGCAGATCGAAGTCTTTGCCCTGGGCCGCGAGGCGGATGCGGCCGTCCTGCGGCAATCGCCGTTCGGCGATATTTAGGCGCGCCATGATCTTGATACGCGAGATGATCGCCGATCGCAGCCTCATCGGCGGCGTCGCAGCCTCGGTGAGAACGCCATCGATGCGATAGCGCACGACGAGCCGGCTTTGCGCCGGCTCGACGTGAATATCGGAAGCGCGGCTTTCGATGGCGCGCGTGATCAGCGCGTTGACGAGCCGGATGACCGGACCCTCGCTTGCCAGATCGCGGAGCCGATCGACATCTTCGAGCAGGTCTTCATCGCCGTCAAAGTCGACACCGGGGGCTTCTGCCGCGGGCGTCCCCGCTTGGTAAAGCCGGCCGAACGCGGCTTCGAGATCGCTGGCGAGCGCGATGCGTGCGCGGACCGGCTTGCCGGTTGCCATTTCGACCGAGCGGATCGCATTGAGGTCGAGCGGGTCGACCATTGCCAGCACCACCGCATCCGCCGTATCGGCGAGCGGCAGGATCGCGTTGTGGCGAAGGTAGCTCTGGTTGATCCGGCCGCCGAGCAGCGGCGCGTCCGGGAACTGCTCGGGACCGGCGATCTCCAGACCAAGCTCGTCGGCCAGTGCCTCGGCCAGATCGCGCTCTTGCACCAGGCCCAGCTTTACCAGCAACCCCTCGAGCCGAGCATTGTTGCGCTCCTGCAGCCGCGCCACCCGCTCGAACGCCGCATCATCGAGTTTTCCGGCGGCGACCAAGCGCGCCGCCAACGAGCGTTCGAAGGAGCGACGCTCCATATCGTTAATGAGCGTGGGCATCGGGAGCGCCACTTTGATCGATCTTATTGACAGTTATATGATCATCCCGTGGTCCTGAATTGGCCGATAAAAGTAAATGAACAAACAGACCACGCTATCCTCAAAATATTACAAATCGTGTGCTGTTTTATGACGAATCGATGTACTTGATTTACTGGCACGATTATTCTTCCTTCCGTTGCGCCAATCGTTCGGCGGGATATACTCGTCCCGCCGATACGCTAAGGTTGAATGCTTGCGTGCACATCGATTCGAGCTGGCTTGGGGCCTTTTGGCGGTGATGCTGCTGTGTGATTGCGGCGGCCCTGACAAGGCGGAGAAGGCGGAATTGGTGCCGGTCGGGCCACACGCGTTCGAGTACCATGTCGAAACCGACCAGTTCTATTCACCGAACCTCGAAGGCGGCGCCGAACGCACGAGGCTGCAATGGCTCGCCGCCGATGTCAGCTACGCGAAGCTGTGCGCCGGGGATTTTGAGGTGCTGTCGCGGCAAGTGATCTTTCAGTACTGGGCGCCGCTCGGCTACCCGGTCGACGAAATCATTTATCGCGGCCGCTGCCGGCTTTGATCAGTCCGTGACCGCTTCATTCCGCATTGCCGCAAGCCGTCGCCGGCCTCTTCTGGATGCCTTTGTCGCACTCGCCATTTTTGGATTGGCGGGCTGCGACGACGTGCGACCGTATATCCCAGCTTATCTGGATCCGGCGACCACAACCGCTAAACCGGTCGCGTTGATGCCGCCCGAGCCGGCAGGAATGGCGCAGGGACAGCCGCGCTCTGTGCGCAGTGCCGCGCAAACGGTCATCGGTACGCCGACGAACCCGCGCGCGCGGCAGACAGCGGCCGATGCCGCCGGTAATGCGGAGGGCGGCGACGTAACTTTCAACTTTTCCAATCTCGATGTGCGCGAGGTGCTGCGCGAAGTCCTCGGCGACCAATTGGGTCTTTCCTACGTCGTCGATCCGAAAATCCAAGCGAGCATCACTGCGCAGACCGGGGGGCCGATCCCGCGTTCCGCGGTCGTTCCGACATTGGAGAACATTCTTCGCGCTAGCGGCGTCGCGTTGGTCCAAACGGGCGGCGTCTACCGAGCTGTTCCATTGTAAGAGGCGGGTAAATCCGGCGCGGCGTCACTGGCGAGCGCGAAGCCAAGCACAGGGGGCCCCGCCATCCGCGTGCTGCCGTTGCATTTCGTCGCGGCCGCCGATCTGAAGGCGCTGCTCGAACCGTTTGTTCCGGCCGGCGGCGCGGTACAGGCGGACGCCAATCGCAACCAGTTGGTTGTCTCTGGCACGTCCGCCGATCTCGACGGCTTCACCGTGCTGGTGCGGCAGTTCGATGTCGATTGGCTGGCCGCCAGGTCGTTCGGCATCTACCCGCTGCATGTCGGCCAGGCCAAGGACGTCGCGGCCGATCTGCAGTCGCTGCTGCAGGAAGGCGGGGGGGCGGGCGGCCCATCGAGCGGCGTCGTCCGCATTGTGCCGATCGCCCGATTGAACGCGATCCTCGTGATCGCTGCGCAGCCCGCCTACCAGCGGCAGGTCAAAGCATGGATCGAGCGGCTCGACTACGGCGACGACCAGACGACGCCGCAAGCCTTCGAATACAAGGTCCAGAACAGCCGCGCGGTCGACTTGGCGCGCGTGCTGACGCAATTGTTCCAATCCGGTGACGTGCGCACAGTGGCGGCAGCGGCGACCCCCGGAGCCGGCGTCGCGCGGGTGTTCAACAACACCGGCGGCTCGGGGATCGGCCTCAGCCAGTCGACATCGGCCGGCGGTGGGCTCAATCCATCGGCAACTTCGGCGGCGACGCCGGCCGCCGGCGTAGCGGCTACCACCGCCGGGACGACGGCTTCTGCCGCCGCGAAGCCCGCCGATGCGAGCGCACCCGGCACCGTCACCGATGCGCTTAGCGAGGGCGGGGCGCGCGAGCGCAACGAACTGCAACTGCCGCCAGTGCGTATCGTCGCCGACGAGAAGAACAATGCCCTCGTGATCTACGCCCGGCCGCGCGATTACCGGATGATCGAGGCGGTCGTTCGTCGGCTCGATGTAGTGCCGCTGCAGGTGATGATCGAAGCGACGATCGCCGAGGTCACACTCAACGACGCACTGCAGTATGGCCTGCAGTATTTTCTCAAGAGCGGCGCGAACCGTGGCGAGTTCTCGACCGGTAGTGCCGGCGCGCTGGCCGCGACCGACATCGCCGGCGTGTTCCCGGGCTTCAACTACGTGCTCGCGACGGCGAACCAGAACGTGGTGCTCAACCTGCTGCGCTCGGTCAGCAAAGTGACTGTCATCTCGTCACCGCAACTGCTCGTCCTCGATCACCAGACCGCGGGACTGGAGGTTGGCGCCCAGGTGCCGATCGTCACGCAATCGGCGCAGAGTGTCGTAACCACCGGGGCGCCGCTGGTCAACAGCGTCGATTACCGCAACACCGGCGTGATCCTGCAGGTGACGCCGCGGGTCAACAGCTCCGGCCTGGTGACGCTCGACATTGATCAGGAAGTGAGCGACGTCGCGCCGACCACGACATCGACAATCGACTCGCCGACAATCAACGACCGCCACATCATCAGCTCAGTCGTGGTCAAGGACGGCGAGACCATCGCGCTCGGCGGGTTGATCAGCGAAAACCGGAACGACACCAGGAACGGGATCCCGGTGCTCGGCGACATCCCGTGGGTCGGGCCGCTGTTCCGCAGTACGAGCCGCTCGACCGGGCGAACCGAGCTGCTCGTCATGCTGTCGCCGAAGGTCGTGCGCAATTCGAACGACGCCGCCGCGATGACCAACGATTTGCTAGGGGGAATGCGGACGATCCAGCCGCTCGGCTTGCGGCGTCATTAGAGGCTGCTGTCGCGTTGCGCCGCAGGGCTCTGCCTCAGGTCCTCTTCGCGAGTTTAGCGTTTCTGACGTCGAGTATGACAATGCGCGCTGACGCTGCATTGAGGGCAAACGCGCTGGCCGATCAGGCGATGTGCCAGCTTGTCGGCGAGGCCGCCGCCACGGCGGCTGTGCCCGAGGCACTTCTGACGCGGTTGCTGTGGGTCGAAAGCCGCTTCCGGCTGAACGCGACGAGCCCGACCGGCGCTCAGGGTGTGGCGCAATTCATGCCGCAGACGGCGCTCGACCGTGGGTTGGCCGACCCGTTCGAGCCGGGACAGGCAATTCCCAATGCGGCCCGCTTGCTGGCCGATTTGGACCTCAGGTTCGGCAATTTCGGGCTCGCCGCCGCCGCGTATAATGCAGGGGCCGCGCGCGTCGCGGCCTGGTTGGCGGGCAGCGGGACTCTGCCGGTGGAGACCCGCGGATACGTGCTCGCGGTGACCGGCCGCGTCGCGGAGGATTGGGCGCTCGACCGCGAGCGCGGGGTCCGTTCGGCGGAGCGGCCCAATCGCGGCTCATGCCTCGAACTGGCCGCTGAATTGCGCTCAACGACCCACCATGAATTCACCATGGCAGTCGCAGCGGTCCCGGCGCTTAGGCTGAACCCGCTGGACGCGGCGGCGATGGTCTCGTTCGACCGCGCGCGGCGGCACCTGTGTGGACGCTTGGGCGGTGCCGCCGCAATTAGCGGCGGTTTGCGCGGTTGGCGCATTCCGCCGCTTTGCGTGCTTCATGCCAGCCGAAACGGCTAGAACACGACCGGGCTAGCCGATCGCCCTCAGCGCGGTCTGCTCGACATACGGCCGGAGCAGTTCATCGGCCGCCTTCTGCGCGGCTGTGCAGGCCTCGGTCGGTGCGACTTTGCCCGACAGGATCGCCTGGACCTCGTCCTCCATTGCCTTGCGCACCGCGACCGTATTGAACGTGTCGAACCATGGCACCGCGTATTTCAGTTGATCCAGCGCGATCTTGGCGTCCGGGTGATCGGTGAGGAATTTCTGCATGTCCGGGAGGTCGTAGGCGGCGCGGCGCGGCGCGAAATACCCGGTGAAACGGCTCCATTCGCCGGCTATTTCGGGGCTGGTCAGCCATGAGATGAGCGCCCAGGCCGCGGCTTGCCGCTCGGGCGTGTTGCCCTTTGGCAGGATCAGCGAGGCGCCGCCGATCGGCGCGGCGTTGCGCACGCTCTTCGGCAGGAAGGCGACCTTGTACGGCGCCTTCATGTTGTCGCGCACAAAGCTCAGCGAGCCGGTCGACAACAGCATCATGCCGAGCCGCCCGGCGAAGAAGGCGCTGGTGCAGGCATTGGCATCGCTGACGCCCGGCGGCATGACCTTGGCCTTATTGACTAGCGTGTCGATAAACGTCAATGCGCCCAGCGCGCTCGGCGCGTTGTAGTAAACCTCGCCGCCGTAATCGTGGTTGTAGTACTGGCCGCCGTTCTGCATCACCAACGCGCTGGCGATCCAGCCGCAGTAGTCATAAGTGCCGGGCCAGTTGATGCCCCAGCGCTCGCCGCCGGGTTTCGCCAGTTTTTTTGCCACTTCAAGCCATTCGCCCCAGGTCTGCGGCGGCTTGTCGGGGTCGAGCCCGGCGTCCTTGAACGCATCGACTGCGTAGTACATCAGCGGCGTCGAGTTCTGGTACGGGATGCCGTACACCTTGCCGTTGATCACCGCATTGGGCTTGAGCGCGGGCCAGAACTGGTCGAAGAACTCGCTGGCGCTCTTGCCGTCCTTCTCGATGATCGGGTCGAACGGGTCGACATCGCCGTTGATGACGTATTCACGCACGAAATTGGCGGACATGATGACAGCGGCCGGGGGCTTTCCGGCCTTGATCGCGGCGCGGGTCTTGAGGTTGGTGTCGTCATAGCTGCCGGTATAAACGGCGGTGGCCTTGACGGCGCCTTGCTGATCGTTAAAGCGGTCGATCAGCTCCTTCATCTTGTCGGCAAGCTTGCCCTGCACCGGCACCGGGAAGAACAAGTCGATCTCGACCGGGTCTGCGGCCAAAGCGCTCCGCGCCATCGCGGCAGCGGCAGGAATGGCGATGGCGGCGCCCAGAGCCATGCGCCGGGTGATTTCGGTCATGAAGCCCCCTGCTATTTGATGCCGGAATAGATGAAGGACGAAATGAAGCGCCGCTGAAACATAAGGAACAAGATCAGCAGCGGTGCTGCGACGAAAAATGTGCCGGCCGCAACGACGCCCCAGGCTGATCCGGCCTCTGCGCCGGAAGTGAAAGTCGAGAGGCCGACCGTCAGCACCTGGTTCCGGGGCGACGACACCGCCATCAATGGCCACAGGAACTCGTTCCAGTGTGCCGTGACTGAGACGATCGCGAAGGCGACCAGGCCGGGCCTTGCCAGCGGCAACAGCACCCGGC
>JAFAWI010000058.1 GCA_019241915.1 Alphaproteobacteria bacterium | reverse complement strand
TCCCCACCGATTACTTTCGCGATATCGACGTCAACTTTACGAAAATCCGAAATTCCCGTTTTTTGTCTAGCATGCAGAACCGGCTCATTGCAAGCATGCAAAGCAGCCCACCGTTGAATCGCCGGCTGCCGAGTCGGCGGGCGCGGCGCGTCGCGGTTCCGAATTGCTGTTTCGCGGCGGCTGACGGCGGGGGCGAGCACGCTCGATCCGCCGGCGCGGATCAGCCGGCGGCTAGACGCGGGTGGCGGGAAAGCGGCGGCTCGGAACAGCCAGCTCGTGACGGGCTGCGACCAGCGCGAGCTCGTAACGCCCGAGGCGAAGCGTCGTCTCGATCACCGCGAACATCGATCCCGCGGTCGCAGACAGCGCCTCCGGCAGATTGGCGCCGGTGAGCAGGTGCCCGAGGAACAGTGCCGCGGTCACGTCGCCGCAGCCGTTGAGCATTGCCGGCAGATGCGGCGTTTCCACCGCCCAGGCGCCGTCCGCGTCCGCGGCGAGCATCGTCAGGCGGTCCGGCACGCTATCGAGGCTGGTGACCAGCACCGTCGCCGGTCCGCGCCGCCGCAGTGCCGCCGCCGCGTCCGCCGCATCGGCGAGGCCGGCGACCGTGCGGCGGGTCAAATATTCGAGCTCGAAGCGGTTCGGCGTAACGATGTCGGCCTGCGCCAACGCCGTGTCGCGGAAAAATTCGGCGACGCCGCCCTCTACATATGAGCCGGTGTCGATGTCGCCGATCACCGGATCGCAGCAGAACAGCGCCCGCCCATTGGCCTTCCTGACCCTCGCCACGATATCGAGCAGTACCGCCCCGGTCGCGGCCGCACCGATATAGCCCGACAGCACCGCATCGACCCCCGGCAAAACGCCTAGATCGGCGATGCCTTCGAAGATCGCCGCCACCCTCTCGGCCGCGACCACCTCCCCGCGCCAGCGCCCGTGCCCGGTATGGTTGGAGAATGCCACGGTGTCGAGCGCCCAGGCTTCGATGCCCAGGCATTGCAATGGAAACACGGCTGCCGCGTTGCCGACATGACCGTAAGCAACGCGCGACTGGACCGAGAGGACGGCGGTCATCAGCCCCGGTCGAGCTTGTCGAACACGCGCTTCATGCTGAGGAAGATGACGAGGCCCGACACCACGAAGAGGCCGATGCCGGCATCGCGCAGGCTGCCCGGCTCGGCCGCCGCGACAAACAGCCCGCCCAGCGCAATCAGCGTGAACAGCGGGATCACCACGACGAGGTCCGCCGGCTTCTCGACAAACAGAAAGCTCGTCCAGTCGCCGCTGGTGCCGTCAAACCACGCTTTGAGCCGCATAAACGCGAGCAGGATCGCGCCCAGCGCCAGCAGCAACCCGGTCGCGTTGTCGCCCGGCGCCGCGCCGCGCCCGGCGATGCAGAGGCCGAGGATCGCCAGCGCGGCCAGCACGACGAACTGCGCCCAGAATCCGAACCAGGCGCCGTAGCCCTGTTCGGAAAGCGACGGAAGCGGCCTCTCCGCCATGCACACCCTCGCAATTTGCTCGTGACGAAGTATACCGGAACCGAACCCTGCGCCAATTGCGAGCGACGCATGACAACGGACACGACCCGCCCCCGCCGCAGCGTGCTGTTCATGCCGGGCGCCAATGCGCGGGCGCTGGAGAAGGCGCGCGAGCTGGCGGCGGATGGGCTGATCTTCGATCTCGAAGACGCGGTGGCGCCCGACGCCAAGGAAGCGGCGCGTCATAACGTGGCGGTGGCGCTCAGGCAGCGCGGCTACCGCCGCCGCGAGCTGGTGCTGCGCGTCAACCCGCTCGCCACCGAATGGGGCGCCGCCGACCTGGAAGCCGCCGCTCGAATGCCGCTCGACGCGGTGCTGCTGCCGAAGGTCGAGAACGCCGCAACCGTGCGCGCGGCCGTGGCCGCGCTCGACCGCGCCGGCGGCCCGCGAACGCCCGCGGTCTGGTGCATGATCGAGACGCCGAAGGGCGTGCTCGCCGCCGCCGAGATCGCCGCCGCGCACCCGCGCGTCGGGGCGCTGGTCATGGGCACCTCGGACCTCACCAAGGACTTGCTGGCGCGCGACATGACGGACCGGCTGCCGCTGCTCACCTCGCTGCAACTGGTTTTGCTCGCGGCACGCGCGCACGGTCTCGCAGCGCTCGACGGCGTCCATCTCAACCTCGCCGACGAGGCCGGCTTTACCGCCGTCTGCGCGCAGGGCCGCGCCCTCGGCTTCGACGGGAAGACGCTCATTCACCCGCAGCAGATTGCGCCGGCCAACACCGCCTTTGCTCCCAGCGCCGACGAGGTGGCGCAGGCACGCAAGATCATCGCCGCGCATCAAGCGGCGGTCGCCGCCGGCAAAGGCATCGTCGTCGTCGGCGGCCGCCTGATCGAAAACCTGCATGTCGCGGCCGCGCAGCGCACAGTCGCGCTCGCCGAGGCAATCGCCGACTTGTCGCGATGAGCCCTCACCCACTCGGCGGTGCCGCCGCGATCCACCCTCTCCCGCAATGCGGGAGAGGGAAGCACTAGCGCCGTCACGCGTGGGAGAGCGAAGATCGGGCAGCCGCTACCCGACCGCGACGCAGTAGGCGTCGCGCACGCCCTCGGGCAGGCGGTGCTCGCTCCAGCTTTTGCCGCCGTCCTGAGTGCCGAACACCTGGCCGACTCGCGATACTGCATAGACCTGGTTCGGGTCGCGCGGGTGCAGGGTCACGCCCATCATCGTCGCGTCGGCCTTGATGCCGTGATCGAAGCGCGTCCACGTCTTGCCGACATCGGTGCTCTTGTAGACCGAGCCGTCGGTCGAGCGCGCCGCCGGCGACAGCGCCGCGTAAAGCACCTTCGGGTCGTGCGGCGACGTCCGGATGTCGCGGCCGTAGGTCAGCGGCGAGAAGCGGCCGATCTCCATGTCTTCCCAGGAGTTACCCTTGTCGCCGCTCTTGAAGAGGCCCATCCGGTTGGCGAGGAACACGGTGCCCGGCGCCGCCGCGCTGCAAGCCAGCGCATGGCCGTCGAGCATTCCTTCAATCTCGGTCTGGCTGCCGATGCGGCTGCGGTATTTCGGCTGCTCGCAGAAGCGGATCAGATCGGCGGTGCAGTCTTCCCAGCTCTCGCCGGCGTTGCGGCTGCGCATCGCGCCGTTCGCTTCGAGCGTCGCATAAACGTCGTCGGGCGAATTGGGATCGACATCGAGCCGCATCACCCGGCAGGCAAACGCCATGATCACGCGGTCGGGAAGGCCGGGATCGGCGAGCTTCTTCCAATTGTCGCCGCCGTCGTCCGACCGGTAGACCCCGACGGGGGTTGCGCCCGCATAGAGCCGCTTGGTGTTCTTGGGATGGACGAGGATCGACCAGATGTCGGGGTCGCCGCCCGGCACCGCGAGCTTCTCGAATTTGTCGCCGCGATTGTGGCTGCGATAGATGCCCTTTGTGCTGCCGACAAAGATCGTGTCGTGGTCGGTCGGGTGTACGGTGATCGCGTGGACTTCGGCGTCTGCCGGCAGCCCGCCCTTCAGATGGTCCCAACCCGTGTCGCCCGGCGATTGCCGGAAGATGCCCGCCAGGGGATGCCCGGAATGGTCCATCCCGACCGTGCCGGCGATTCCGGCATAGACATGCGTTTGACCCGCCATCGCTCCCTCCTCGGTCGAATCTTGTGCTGCGATCATAGCGCCCGGCGCCGGTTTGTCACAAAAACTCGCGGCCTGCGCCGGTCGCGGCTATGGTGCGGCAAAACCAGCGCAAGGAACTTTTATGGCGCAAAAGCGGCGGATCGGGGAAAGCGGGCCGGAAGTCGCGGCGATCGGGCTCGGCTGCATGTCGCTGTCGGGCGTCTATGGACCAAGCGACGACCATGCGGGGGTCGCCTTTATCCAGCAGGCGGTCGATCTCGGGGTCGATCATCTCGACAGCTCCGACATGTACGGGTGGGGCCAGAACGAGGATTTGCTCGGCCGCGCGCTCAAAGGCGGCCGGCGCGACAAGGTGGTGCTCGCCACGAAATTCGGCCAGACGCAGCAGCCCGGCGGCGCCAACGGCGTCAACGGCCGTCCCGAATATGTGCGGCAAGCGTGCGAGGCCAGCCTCAAGCGGCTCGGCCTCGACCATATCGACCTCTATTACCAGCACCGCGTCGATCCGGACGTGCCGGTCGAGGACACGGTCGGCGCGATGGCGCGGCTGGTCGAACAGGGCAAAGTGCGCCATCTGGGCCTGTGCGAAGCCAAACCCGAGCGCATCGTCGCGGCGCACAAAGTGCACCCGATCGCCGCGGTACAGAGCGAGTATTCACTGCTCTACCCCGAGATCGGCATCGAAACCCGCAAGGTGACGCGCGACCTCGGCATCTCTTATGTCGCCTATGCGCCGCTCGGCCGCAGCCTCTTGGCGGACGTCGTGCCCGACCTCAACAATCTCGCGGCGGGCGACACGCGCGGGCGGCACCCGCGCTTCCAGGGCGAAAATTTCGCCAAGAACCGCCGCTACGTCGAAGTCCTTGAGGCGATCGCCGCCGACAAGCGCTGTACCGTCGCCCAGCTTTGTCTCGCATGGCTGTTGGCGCAGGGCGACGACGTGCTGCCGATCCCCGGCACCAAGTCGCTCGACCGGCTCAAGGAAAACCTCGGCGCGATGGAGACCGCGCTGAGCCAGCCGGAACTCGATGCCATCGCCGAAATCATCCCGGCCGGCGCCGCCGCCGGCACGCGCTATCCCGAAGGCGGCATGAAGGGCGTGTTTATCTGACCCTCCGCGATGCGTCCCTGCGAGCCAGGTGCGTCTTCAATCCGTCATGCCCGGGCTTGTTCGGGGCATCCGCCAGACAAGGCGCAAGGCCGACAATGGTTTCCTTGGCGGCCGAAGACGCTATCGCTGCAGATCGCGCGCCGCCTTCGCGGCCGGGCGCAGCGCGCATCGGCTGAGCCAGTCGGCGGCTTTCGGGAACGCCGTGAAGTCTATCCGAGCCGGGCGCGCCCATGACAGGATTGCGGCGACGTTGAGGTCGGCGACGGTGAAGGCGTCGCCGAGCAGATAAGACTGCGCCGAAACCGCGCCGTCGAGCACACCGAACGGATGTTGCAGTGCCTTTTCGGCCGCGTCGGCCGCCGCCGCATCGCGTTTGTCCTCGGGGTAGATGGCGCGGTTGAACATCGCGGTCAGCACGGGGCGCTCGAGCTCGGTCATGCCCCAGAAACTCCATTGCCAGGCATGGCCCTCGTCCTCCAGCCTGCGCGGATAGAGCGAGCCTGAGCCGTATTTTTTGGCGAGGTACAGGTTGATCGCCATCGACTCCCAGAGCACGAAACCGTCGTCGTCGATCGCCGGCACATGGCCGTTGGGGTTGATCTTGAGGTAGGCCGGCTGACGCGTCTCGCCGGTGGCGAAATCGATCGCCACATTGTCGTAGTCGAGCCCCAACTCCTTCGCCAGCCACAACGTACGAAACGCGCGCGACCGCGGGATGCCGTAAATCTTGAGCTGAGCCATCGTCTCCTCCGACCGAGCCAGATTGTTACCCTCGCACGGGGGTCGGAGACCCGCAATAAACGCGGCCGAGGATTTGGCTCCGTTCGTGTGTCGCGGCTGCGGAGGGCGGCGATAAATGGAGGGCCGCTTCACGCGGAAAGGCCATGAGCACACCGGTTCGCGGCGCGGACGATAGATCGAGCCGTATGAGCCGGCAACCGGCACGGCAGTCTGGATCGAGCCATCACGGCACGATAAGGTCCACCCGGGTAACTGGGGCAACTTTAGTAAAACATGGGCTCGACGAGGGGTACGATCGCCGCGTTGACCGGTCTTCGAGCGATCGCGGCGTACACGGTTCTGCTTGCTCATATCGTCAGCTGGACGCTGGCCCGCGCCGATGTTTCGATACAACCGCTGGCTGAGCGGATCGCGTACTTTGGGATTTCGCTGTTCTTTGTGCTGAGCGGCTTCGTCATTCAATACAACTACGGCGAGACGATCGCGTTTGGCGGTTGGCGCGGCGCCTACAATTTCTTTGTTGCGCGCTTCGCTCGGCTTTATCCGCTCTATGCCGCCACGCTTGCCACCGGCTTTTACCTCGGCGGCGGAATCCCCTATCTCGACCGACCGGACATCGTGCTGTCGCACCTGACCCTGACGCAGTCGTGGATCGGGTCGCTCCGCGCCTACTTCCCGGTCACGTGGACGATCAGCACCGAATGGTTTTTCTATCTGCTTTTCATCCCGCTATGCCGGATTTTCCTTGCCGTGCGGCATCCCGGCCGCGCCCTTGTCGCGTTCGTGATGGCGGCCCCGGTCGTCCTGGGCATCGCGTTTTATTTTGTCGGCTACATCATCCGGGCGCTTGGTCATTTCACGCCGGTGCTGCTCGACCGCGGCGAATTGAGCATCAATCCGCTGGACTGGCTGGAATATTACGGGCCGCTGATCCGCGCTCTGGAGTTTTGCGTCGGCTGCCTCTGCGCACGCGTCTATCAGCGGGGTACAATCCGCGTGCCGGGGCTCGCGGTCGCCGCCGCGATCGGGTGGTGCATTTTGGTGATAGCCTGCGGCAACAGAATGGGCCCGTCGGTGACACCGCTGCTGCCCAACTTCATTTTTGCGCCGGCGCTTGCGGTCATCATTCTGGCAGCCTGTAAACCGGGACCGCTGGGCAGCATTCTCGGGGCACGGCCAATCGTGTTTGGCGGGGAGATCAGCTACTCGGTCTATCTGCTTCAGAGTTGGATCGTCGAGGTTGCGTTCGGATGGTTCGAAACCAATGTCTCGACCAACCCGATACTGGCGTCGCTCGCCGCCATGGCCACCGTCACGGTATTCGCGACGATAAGCTGGCTGTCGATCGAACTTCCCTGCCGGTGGCTGCTGCGGCGATTGTCGGTGACGCCGGCACCAGCACGCTTCCTTGCCGGTGCCGACGACCGGGCTGCGCCGGGGATCTCGCGGCCGTAGCAGCCAATTTTATTTGTGCAAACGGTGTAAATCGGCTGTCCCTCCCCTACGCGGTTTTGAGCGTGATCTCCTCGTACGGCGCCGTGTACGGGAAGAGCGGGATGCGAGCAAAACCCGCTTCGCCGACGCGCGGCCCGATGCCGTTGATAAACGCCAGCTGCCAAATCGGCGCGTAGATCGTCCGCTCGACCATCAACTGCTGTATTTTGAACAGCAGGGCCTCTCGCTTGGTGCGATCGACCTCGCGCGCCTGCTGCTGGTAGAGGTCGTCGATGTCGGGGTAGCTGCCGTACGAGAACACCCCGCCCTTGACGAGATGCGCCTCGATCCGGGTCGCCGCGTTGCCAAACGCGCCGGGGCCGGCCTGGACGATGTTCTTGTACTTCTTCTCGCTGTATTCCTTGATGAACGCGGCACGCTCGACCGGCCGCAGCTTGCTGCGGATGCCGACCGCGAGCAGATTGTCGACCAGCGCCTCGCCGATATTGGCGTAGGAGCTGTCGCAGAAATAATTGCCGGCGTCGAAGCCGCTGGCGAAGCCGGCCTCGGCGAGCAATTTCTTGGCCGCCTCGGGGTCGTATACCGGCTCCGGCGGTTGCCAATAAAAATCGTAACCTTTCGGTACGATCGAATTGCCGGTGACTGCCGAATATCCAAGCGTCAGCGCGTCGTTGCTTCCCTTGCGGTCGATCGCCAGGCTCGCCGCCTTGCGCACGCGCGGGTCGTGCCACGGCGATTTTTCGTCCCACTGATCGGGGAAATAGAGACAGAAGGTCCCCTGGACGACTGCCGGTTTCAGGGTGAGGCCCGGCGTCTGGCGAAGTTGCTCGGCCAGTTCGCCGCGGATGGAGTAGGCGATGTCGACCTCGCCCAGTTTGAGCGCGGCGAGCCGGGTGGTCTCGTCGGGAATGACCTTGAACACCAGCCGCTTCACCGCCGGCTTCTTGCGCCAATACGAGTCGAACGCCTCGAGAACGAGCTCGACGCCGGGGTTGAACGAAACGAACTTGTAGGGACCCGCGCCGACCGGGGCTTTCTTGAAACCGTCGTCCCCGACCTTTTGGAGGTAGTTCTTAGGTACGACCCACCCGGCGCCGGTCGCGGTTGCATAAAAAATGAGGAAATCGGGCCACGGCTCCTTGAGAAGGAAACGGATGTGGCGTGGGTCGGGCGTTTCGACGTCGGCCACGCGCGCCTGCAGCAGGTCGTGGGCGATGCCCCGATAGCGGGTGAACGAGAACTTCACATCCTCCGCCGTCACCGGGTCGCCGTTGTGGAATGTGGCGCCGGCGCGCAGCACCAAATCGTAGCTGCGCCCGTCTTCCGATGCGGTGACCGTCTCGGCGAGGCTTGGCGCCAGGCCTTGGCCGGGCATCGGCTTCACCATCGCGTCATGCAGCGCGTAGAGCACCATGAACGGCGTGATGATCCCGGACGCCTCTGCCGGTTCGAACCAGGTCGGCGCGAGCGAGACATGGATGCCCCAGGTCAGCTGTTCCGGCGCGCCCGCCTCGGAGAAGCGCGGCATCCCCGTCATAAGACCCAACCCGGCGGCAGCGATCAGGTCGCGGCGGCTGACCATGCGGTATGCGGTGGCCGCGCGCGGCGGCGATCGACCAAAGCCGGCATGCATTGGGTGCCTCCCGTCCAGCGACCCGTTATCGCCGGGCTCGCGGTCAATTCTATTTCGCAACCCCGTTCATATCGCAAGCCGGATAGACGGCAGCGCCAATATTGCGGCTTGGCGAGCGCGGCGAGACAATAGCGCGGGCAGCACTTGACAGCGAACGCCGAGTTGCTGCTTTGTTCCAGAACGCGACAGCCGACTGCGCCACGACCGCCGTGAACAACGGTTCCGAGACTCCCGGCTGTAAAAATTTCCTGCAGATGCAGGACGAACAGGACCGACGCGATCCAGCAACCCGACCGTTAGGTGTAGACGATGTCGCATGGCGAACAGGTGATCGACGTCAAGGGAACGAGGAT
>JAFAWI010000641.1 GCA_019241915.1 Alphaproteobacteria bacterium | reverse complement strand
TCGGCGAAATAGCGCATGCCGGGCCGGGCGAGCGCGATTTTGTTCAGCTCGACCCCGGAACGTTGGGCCGCTGCCTCCTGCGGCTGGTCGATCGCGCCGGTCTCGACCATCAGGTCGAGTACCCGCGCTGCGCGGGCCGCGGTCTTTTCCTTGTCGCGCGTCGGGCTGAACCGGGTCGGCGCCTTCAGCAGACCGGCGAGCACCGCGCTTTCGTAGAGGTTCAGCTTGGCGGCCGATTTGCCGAAATAGCGGTGGGCGGCGGCATCGACGCCATAGGCACCGGCGCCGAGATAGACCCGGTTCAGGTAGATTTCGAGAATCTGGTCCTTGCTGAAATGGTGCTCGAGCCAGAGGGCAAGCAATGCCTCGCGGATTTTGCGCCCGAGGCTGCGCTCGGGGGTCAGAAACACGGCCTTGGCGAGCTGCTGGGTGATCGTGCTGCCGCCCTGAACGAGGTGGCCGCTCTTGACGTCGGCGAACGCGGCGCGTACCAGACCCACCGGGTCGATGCCGAAATGGCTGTAGAAGCGGCGGTCTTCGGTCGCAATCACCGCCTTTGGCAGCCACGGCGACATCTGCTTCAAGGTCAGCGGCTGGCCGAACAGGTCGCCAAAGGTCGCGAGGATGCTGCCGTCGGCGGCGAGGATGGTGACGCTCGGCCGGCGCTCCGCTGCGGTCAGCTGATCGGTGTCGGGCAGGGTCAGCGCAAAGTAGCCGATGGCCCCGCCGCCGATGATCGCAGCCCAGAGAAACAGCAGCACCGCGAGGCGCAGCAGCTGCCGCCCCCAGCCACGCCGGCCGTGCGTCGGCTCGCGCCGCCTCGGTGCTTCACGCCGGCGGCGCGCGGGACTTCGGACGTCTCGCTGGTCCGGACCGACGCGCAGCGGCGGCGGGTCAGCCATCGCCGCGCGCCGGACGCCATCCAGCAGCCCCTATCGCAACGGCTCGCCCGACCCCCACCGCAGCACCTGACCAAACCCCCCGCACATTATGCCGCAAACTATGGCGGAGATTGGAGAAAATCGGCGCAGCGGCGGGCGGAACCTCGCGCGGCGCACCTCCGTTCGACGAGAAAGTTGCCTGACAGGAGCAGTAGGTATGGAAGCGAACGACCAAGGCACAACCTCTCTCATGCTCCCGCGTCTCGGCGCGGCGATCATCGTTACGGCGATCGTCAGCCCGGCTCTGACGCTGCCCCTGACGCTCGGCTGCTTGATCGGCCTTGCTTATTGCGCCGCCAATTTCGACCGGCCCGCGGCGGTCCAGCCATCGGCGGCGCCGCAAGAAGACAGTTTGCCGCCGAGCCGCCGGCCACGGCAGGGCAATCGCAATGTCACCGGTGCCTCGGAAGACAGTTTCCCGGCGAGCGACCCGCCGGCATGGACCCCGGTGACCGGCACCGGCACCCGCCATTGAGGCGCTGACCGTTTCCTGATTAGCTGCGGGCCTCGCCGCTAAGGGAGGCCCGATGACCCGCGCCGCTGCACTCGCCGCCGCCGAAGCCTATTTCGACGAGGGCGGTTTTGCCGCCGACCTGGCCCGCCGCGTCGCGATCCCGACCGAGAGCCAGGTCGAGGGCAGCGGACCTGTCTTGCGGGCCTATCTCGGCGATGAGATCGCGCCGACGCTGACGCGGCTCGGTTTCGACAGCCGCATTTTTGATAATCCCGTGCGCGGAGGACCGATCCTGATCGCCGAGCGGCGCGAGGACGACGCTGCGACCACCGTGCTTGGCTACGGCCACGGCGATGTGATCCGCGGCCTCGAGCCGCAATGGCATGAGGGGCTATCGCCGTGGCAGCTGACCCGACGCGGCGACCGGCTCTACGGCCGCGGCACTGCCGACAACAAGGGCCAGCATTCGGTCAACCTGGCGGCGCTCGAAACCGTGCTGAAGACCCGCGGCCGGCTCGGCTTCAACGCGGTGCTGCTGCTCGAAACCGGAGAGGAGATCGGATCGCCGGGTCTGCGCGAGATCTGCCGTGCCGAAAAGGACCGGCTCCGGGCCGACGTGCTGATCGCCTCCGACGGGCCGCGGCTCGCGCCCGAGCGGCCAACCATATTCCTCGGCGCGCGCGGGGCGATGAATTTCGATTTGGTCTGCGACCTGCGGGAGGGCGGCCATCACTCGGGTAATTGGGGCGGGCTGCTCGCCAACCCCGGCGTCGTCATGGCGCATGCGCTGGCCTCGATCACCAGCGCCAAAGGCGCGATCAACATCCCCGAATGGAAGCCCGCGCAGATGCCCAATTCGGTGCGCATGGCACTGGCCGAGTGCCCAGTGGGAGTTCCTGGTGAGGGCGGCGAGGATGCGCCGGAGATCGATCTTGATTGGGGCGAGCCGGGCTTTACGCCGAGCGAGAAGGTGTTTGGCTGGTGCAGCTTCGAGGTGCTGGCCTTCACCACCGGCAACCCGGAGAACCCGGTCAACGCGATCCCGCCTAAAGCGACCGCGACCTGCCAGATCAGGTTCGTCGTCGGCGTCGATCCCGAGCAGTTCATGCCGGCGCTGCGCCGCCACCTCGATGCGCGCGGCTTCCCGATGGTTCGGATCGAGCCATGGAAGAAGGCGTATTTCCCCGCGACCCGGCTCGACCCCGACCACCATTGGGTGCGCTGGGCCGCCGCTTCGATCGAGGCGACCACCGGCAAGCGGCCGGCGATTCTGCCCAATCTCGGCGGCTCGCTGCCCAACGACATCTTCGCCACCGACCTCGGCCTGCCGACGATCTGGGTGCCGCACTCCTACGCCTCGTGCTCGCAACATGCCCCCAACGAGCACATGCTGGCCCCGGTCGCCCGCGAGGCGCTGCAGGTAATGACCGGCATCTATTGGGACTTGGGCGAGGCGGGCGTGCCGAAATAGGAGGTCGTTGCGGCAAGCGACGCAAGGACGCAATCTGCGAATCAGCGGATGGCCGAACGGCACTTCTTTCGCTCTGCTCCCCATGACAAGGAAAGTGCGACATGCGTCTCGAAAAATTGCCGGCGGAGATGGCGCTGCGCCTCTCCGAACTCGAATGTCCCGATTTCAAGGGGACGCCGTGGGTCGAGGGGAAGCCGCTGTCGCAGCGGCGGGTGGCGATCGTCTCGTCGGCGGGGCTGGTGGTGCGCGGCGACCCGGTGTTCCGAGGCCGCGACGCCGACTACCGGGCAATCCCCGGCGCGACGCAGGCCAACGATCTGTTGTGCAGCCATATCTCGATCAATTTCGATCGCAACGGGTTCCAGGAGGACTGGAACGTGGTGTTCCCGCTCGACCGGCTGAGCGAGCTCGCGGCGGAGCGGACGATCGGGTCGGTGGCGACGACGCACTACTCGTTTATGGGCGCCACCGACCCGATGCAGATGGTGGATGGCGCTCGCGAAGTCGCCGGCAAGCTCAAGGCCGACAATGTCGACGCGGTTCTGCTGACCTCCGTTTGACCGCTCTGTACGCGCGCCGTGAGCGCGCTCGGGCATTATCTCGAGGAAGAAGGACTGGCGACGGTTGCGGTGGCGCTGATCCGGCCGCAGGCGGAACACACGCGGCCGCCGCGTGCGCTCTGGGTGCCGTTCGAACTGGGGCGCCCGATCGGGCCGCCGAGCGATCCGGCGTTTCAGAAGCGGGTAATCCTCGCCGCGATCGGCATGCTGGTCGAAGGCGGCGGCCCGGCCAGGATTGCGGATTTCCCCGACGACGATCCGCGCGAAATGCAGGACCCGAGCTGGAACGCGCCGATCGACCTCTACGCGGGAGCCGGTGACGCGGCGGCGTTAGCCGATGCGATGCAGACCGAAGCGCTGGCGATGGCGCCGGCCTACGCCCAGTCCTGCACGCGACGCGCGCGCAGCACGGTCGGGCTCAGCGGGTTGCCGCCGGCCGAGTGCAGCGGTTACATCGCCACCTGGCTGCGCGGCCAGCAACCGGCGAGCCCGGTCGCCGGCATGTCGTCGGCCTTGGCGCTGCGATTTGCAATCGACGACCTCAAGGCCTATGCGCTCGAAGCGGCGCTGGCCCCGGCGGGGAAGCCGTCGAGCAGGCAGCTCGGCGACTGGCTGTGGAACGGGACGGCGCTCGGCGCCGGGCTGCAGCAGTTGCGGCGCGATTGCCTGGCCGGCGACGACGAGCGGCTGAAGACCGTCGCCGCGTTTTTCGTGCCGGCGCTGCGGGTATCGCCAGCCTAGCTCTGCGGGCAACCTACGCTTCTCGCGGTTGCGCCAAACGGCTATTTTGCCCGGCAAAGGCGGGGGAGGCCGGGCGATGCGGATCGGCAGCGGATGGGTTGCGGCTGCGGTGCTGCTCGCGGCGCATAGCGCCGCGGGCGCCGAGTTCAAATGGGCGAACGACGGCGACGCCCGCGCCATGGACCCGTACACCTTCAACGAGACGGTACAGAACTCGCTGCTCTCGAACATTTACGAGCATCTGATCGAGCACAACCGCAAGCTGGAGCTGGATCCCGGCCTTGCCACGTCATGGGAAACCGTCAACCCGACTACGTGGCGCTTTCACCTGCGGCCCAACGTCAAGTGGCAGGACGGCAGCGCGTTCACCGCCGACGACGTGGTGTTCTCGTTCCAGCGCATCCGCGGCAAGAACTCGGCGAAGCGCAGCCAGGTCGCCACCATCAAGGAAATCCGCAAAGTCGACGACCAGACCGTCGACCTGTTGACCGACGGCGAGGACCCGATCCTGCCGACCGAGCTCACCGGTTTCGACATCATGTCGAAGAAATGGTGCGAGGCGCACGATGTGGTCGAAAACGTCGTGCTCGGCAAGGGCGAGAACTACGCGCTGACCCATGCGATGGGGACCGGCCCCTACCGTCTCGTGTCGCGCGAACCCGACCGCAAGACCGTGCTCGAGCGCAATCCGGATTGGTGGGGCAAGCCCGAAAACAATGTGGAGAGGGCCGAGTTCGACATCATCGCCAACGCCGCGACGCGGGTGGCCGCGCTCCTGTCCGGCGAGATGGACATGATCTATTCGGTGCCGCCGCAGGACGCAGACCGCATCAAGGCGACCGCCGGGGTGCGGCTCATCGAGGGGCCCGAGCTGCGCACGGTCTATCTGGCGATGGATCAGAACCGCGACGAGCTCTTGTTCTCCAACATCAAGGGCAAAAACCCATTGAAGGACGTGCGCATACGTCGCGCCTTTGCATTGGCGATCGACGAGGAGACGATCGCTAAGAAGGTGATGCGCGGCCAGGCGCACCCGACCTGGCTGATGTACGGGCCGGGGGTCAACGGCTACGACCCGGCGCTCGACAAGCGCCCGGCGCTCGACATCGCCAAGGCCAGGGCGCTGCTCGCCGAAGCCGGCTATCCCGATGGATTCCAGATCCAACTCGACTGCCCGAACGACCGCTATGTCCAGGACGAGCAGATCTGCACCGCGGTTTCGGCCATGCTGGCCAAGATCGGCGTCAAGGTCGATGTCTACGCCCGCACCAAGGTCAAGTACTTTGCCGATGTCAGCTATCCCAACTACAAGCTCAGCTTTTCACTCAACGGCTGGACGCCGGCGACCTACGATGCGCACAACGTCTATTTCACGCTGCTGTCGACACGCGACCCGGCGACCGGGCGCGGGCAGGGCAATTTCGGCGGCTACGCGAACCCCAAGGTCGACGAACTGACCGAGCACATGGCGCACGAGCTCAACAAGGACAAGCGCCAGCAGGAGATCGACGAGGCCGCCAAGATCGTGCAGGACGACGTAGCGACGATCCCGCTGCACCAGCAGGTCATCGTGTGGGCGGCGCGCGATAAGGTCGAACTGACGCAGCCGGCCGACAACGCCTTCTACCTGCGTTGGGTCAGCATCAAGTGACGTGAAACGATGCGGCACGGCAGCCGCGACGATGGTGCGGTGCCGCACCGGCGTTCGACCCCGTAACGTCACTGCAGCGGCCGTTGACGTCGCGGTCGCCATAGCGGTCGGCGTTCCGGATCGGTGCGCTCGCGGATCTCATGGGGCCCCGCGGCTCGCTTGGGTTCGAGGGATTTGCCCTGTCCGTCTTGGGGATGTCGTGCCCGGCCTGCGGCATATCTTTAACATGACAGGGCGGTAACACGCGCTCAACCAGGCGTTCTTGAGTCAGGGGGACGGTCGGTGCGGCGCGACGCATCGGCTGTCATGCATCTTCGAGACGGCCGAGAAGAACCTTCGTCCATGGTGCCAGCAGCGACGGCTCGTCATGTAGCGCTCGATTTGATCGGCGCGGTTCTCGGGCGCGAGCGACCGCTTGACGAGGCGATCGACGACAGCGCCGGCATGGCGACACTGTCACTGCGCGACCGCGCCTTTGCCCGGCTGCTTGTCGCGACGGTGCTGCGCCGCCTGGGGCAGATCGATGCGCTGATCGGCAGCTGTCTTGCCAACCCGCTGCCGCCGCGCGCGGCGCAGGTGCACGACATCCTGCGTCTCGGGATCGCGCAGTTGCTGTTCCTCCATACACCCGCGCACGCCGCGGTGGCGACCAGCGTCGATCTGGCGCAGGGCCGCGGTTTTCCGGCGCACAAGGGGCTGGTCAACGCGGTGCTGCGCCGGCTCAGCGTCGAAGGACCGGAACGCGCCGCAACGCAGGACGCGCCGCTGCTCAACACTCCCGGATGGCTGTGGGAGTCATGGGCGCGCCAGTACGGGTCGGAAACGGCGCGGGCTATCGCCACGGCGCACCTGCGCGAGGCGCCGCTCGACCTCACCTTGCGCGGTGATGCCAGCGGCTGGTGCGAGACACTGGCGGCGACGCGATTGCCGACAGGCACATTGCGCCGCCCTGGCGGCGGTGCGGTCGCGATGCTGCCGGGCTACGCCGAAGGCGTCTGGTGGGTGCAGGATGCGGCGGCGGCACTGCCGGTCCGGCTGTTCGGCAATGTGGCTGGCCTGCAGATTATCGATATGTGCGCGGCGCCGGGCGGGAAGACCGCGCAACTCGCCGATGGCGGCGCCTTTGTCACCGCGGTCGATCGCTCGACCCGGCGGCTGGAACGGCTGTCGGCGAATCTGAAGCGCCTGTCGCTGACCGCCGCCGCCGTCGCCGCCGACGCCGTGACCTGGCGGCCCGAACAACCTGCCGATGCGGTGCTGCTCGATGCGCCGTGCTCGGCGACCGGCGCGATCCGGCGCCACCCGGACGTGCCGCACCTGAAGCGGCCCGCCGACATTGCCCGGCTCGCGGCAATCCAGGACAGGCTGCTGCATGCCGCGGTCGAGATGCTGCGGCCCGGCGGAACGCTGGTCTATTGCACCTGCTCTCTCGAAGCGGAAGAGGGGCCGTGTCGGGTCGCGGCGCTTTTGGGCTCGGGCGTGCCGATCGAGCGTCAACCCATCACGGGGGACGAATGCGATATACCGCAAGACTGGGTGACCGCCGAGGGTGACCTGCGGACACTGCCGTTCCACCTTGCCGAACACGACGGAATCGACGGATTTTACGGCGCTCGGCTGGTCAAACGGGCTGAGGCAGCCTGAGCCGATCGGCCGATCCCGCGCCCCGCCGCGCCTTGCGGCCTTATCCGTTCCTTGTTACGAAGCCTGATGCAGTCTACCGCTGCGCAAGCCGGGGGCGGGGGGACGATGCGAGCAGCCCCATGAGAACGCCGCCGATCCGCGATGGCGGGCAGGCGGCGCGAACCGCATCGCCGCTGCCGGCGGTGGAGACGCCGCCGCTGATGACCCGGTTGCGGCGCGATGCCCTGCGCGTTTTAGCAGCAGGGCCGTTCTACCGCCATACGCTGATCGGACGCGCGCCGGCGGATCTGCGCGTGCGCGTCGGCGAGCGCTGGCCGGGCGATCCGGAACGCGGCACGACCATTTTATCGGGCGAGATCACGTTGGCCGGGCAGCTGGTGCGCAACCCGGTGCCGGTTTGGTTTCCGCCCGAAGCCGGCACCGCGTGGCTCGCGGCGTGGCACGATTTCTCGTGGATCGCCGACCTCTTCGCAGTCGGCGGGGGTGCCAAGGATGCGGTGCGCGCGCTGGTACAAAGCTGGCTGACCGACAACACCGCATGGCACCCGGTCGCCTGGCGCGCCGATGTGCTCGCAACACGCATTTACAGCTGGATCGTGCACATCGACGAAATCGCCAGCCGCGAGGCCGACCGGCTGCTGCGCCGCGCCATGCTGGTGAGCCTCGCGGCGCAGTTGCGGCATTTGGCCCGCACCGCCGCGTGGGAAATGGCCGGCCCGGCCCGACTGCGCTCGCTGAAGGGCTTGGTTACCGCGCTGGTCGGCTTCGGCAGCCCGCACAAACGCATATTCCGCGCGCTGCAGGCAATCGAGCGCGAGCTGCCGGCCCAGATCCTGCCGGACGGCGGGCACCGCTCGCGCAATCCGTCGGTGCAACTCGACATGCTGCGCGACCTGGTAGATATCCGCACGACACTGCGTGCCGGACATATCGAGGTGCCGGCCCCCGTGCAGGACGCGATCGACCGGATGGCCCCGATCGTGCGCTTTTTCCGCCACGGCGACCGCAAGCTGGCGCTGTTCAACAACGCGATCGAAGAGGACGGGATACTGGTCGATCTGGTGTTGACCCGATCGGAGACCAAGGGTGTCGCACCGGCGCAGGCGTCCAACACCGCCTTTCAGCGGCTGCAGGCCGGCCACAGCCTGGTGCTGGTCGATATTGGCAAGCCGCCGCCGCCCGGCTTCGACGA
>JAFAWI010000521.1 GCA_019241915.1 Alphaproteobacteria bacterium | reverse complement strand
CGCGGCGCCCGAGATGCAGCGCCGGTACGAGGCCGCGGGGATCGGTGTCTACGAAGATCCGTGGCGTGCGGTCGAGGCCATCGCCGCGGCGACGCGCTGCGCCGAGCGCATTGCCACGGCGCCGCACCCGGTGCCAGCCGTGTCGGCTGGATTGACACCGCTGCCTAAGCACGCGCTCGGCGAGCACGAGGCGAAAGCTATCCTCGCGGCCGCGGGTATTCCGATCCTCGAGGAACGCCTCGCCACCACCGCGGCAGAGGCCGCGGCCTGCGCCGATCTCGGCGAAAAGCTCGTGCTGAAGATCGCCTCGCCGCAGATCGCCCATAAGACCGAGGTCGGCGGCGTCATGCTCAACGTGCCGTCATCCGAGGCCGGTGCGGCCTATACCGAGCTGATGACCCGCGTCGCCCAGCGCGCGCCGGACGCCAATCTCGAAGGCGTGCTGATCTCGCCGATGCTGACGGATGGCACCGAGATGATCCTCGGCGTGCAGCACGACGGGGTGTTCGGGCCGACCGTGCTGCTCGGCCTCGGCGGCATCTTTGTCGAGGTGCTGCGCGACGTGACCTTCCGCATCGCGCCGTTCGGCCTCGAAGAGGCGCGCGCGATGATCGGCGAGCTGCGCGGCAAGGCGATCCTCAAGGGCGCCCGCGGCAAGCCGGCGGGCGACATCGAGGCGCTGGCCCAGACGCTGTCGAAGCTGTCGCTGTTCGCCGCCGCGCAAAAGGGCCAATTCAGCAGCATCGACATCAACCCGCTGCTGGTCCGCCCGCAAGGCAAAGGCGTCGTCGCGCTCGACGCCCTCATTGTCACCGACGCGACGCCGGCCGCTCACCACTGATCGGGCCGGCGCTGACCGGTATGATCACCTATACGGTCGGCGTCGATATCGGCGGCACGTTTACCGACATCGTTTGCGCCGGATCGGACGGCTCGTTCCGGCTGATGAAGCGGCCGACCACGCGCGGCGACCCAGCGGCGGCGGTGCGTGACGCGGTGGCGGCGATGCGTGCCGACTGGGGCATCGAGCCGTCGCCGATCGAGCGATTTGTGCATGGTTCGACGGTCGCCACCAACGCAGTGCTGGAGCGGACCGGCGCCAAGACCGGCATCATCACCACCGCGGGCTTCAAGGACGTGCTCGAGATCGGCCGCCAGATGCGGCACCGCATGTACGATTTGGTGCTGACGCCGGAGACCCCGATATTTCTTGCTCCTGGCGCCCGCCGCAAGGAGGTGCGCGAACGCGTGGCCGCCGACGGCTCGGTTGTCACGCCGCTTGACGAGGACGATGTCCGCCGCGCCGCCGCCGAGCTGGCTGCCGACGGGGTCGCGGCGGTTGCGATCGTTTTCCTGTTCTCGTTCCTCAACCCTGCGCACGAGCGCCGCGCAGCCCAGATCCTTCGGGAGGCGCATCCTGAGATTGCCCTGTCGCTGTCGTCCGAGGTTGATCCGGCATTCCGCGAATACGAACGCACGGCGGTCACCGCGTTCGATGCGTACTTGAAGCCCGTCGTTGCCGGCTATATCGCGCGGCTGGAGGCCGACTTGGCCGCCGCCGGTGTACCGGCGCCGCTGCAGATCATGCAGTCGCGCGGCGGAATCTGTGCTGCCGCGACCGCGGCTCGGCGTCCGGTGCGTCTGTTTCTTTCCGGGCCGGCTGCTGGGGTAATCGGCGGCGTCGCAGCCGCCAAGTCGGCCGGCGCGCGCGACCTGATTACTGTCGATATCGGCGGCACCAGCTGCGATATCGCGCTGGTCACCGGCGGCGAGCCGCTGCTCCGTGCCGAAGGCGTCATCGACGGTTACACCGTGCGGGTGCCGATGGTGGACGTTACCGCGATTGGAGCCGGCGGCGGCAGCATCGCTCGCGTTGACGATGCCGGTGCGTTGCGGGTCGGCCCGCAATCGGCGGGCTCGGAGCCCGGCCCAGCCTGTTACGGCCGCGGCGGCACCGAACCGACCGTCACAGACGCCTCTGTGGTGCTGGGTTATCTCGATCCGGACTATTTCGCCGGCGGGACGCTGCGCCTCGACGCAGGTCGCGCCCGCGCCGCCATCGCGCCGCTCGCCGAGCGCATGCGCGTTTCCGTCGAGATGGCGGCCCTCGGCATCCACCGGGTCCTCAACGCGCAGATGGCCGAGGCAATGCGGCTTGCCTCGATCGGCCGCGGTTTCGACCCGCGCGGCTATACGCTGGTGCCGCTCGGCGGCGGCGGGCCGATCCACGCTGCCGCGCTCGCGGCCGAGCTCGGCATCGCGCGGATCGTCGTCCCGGCGCATCCCGGCGTGCTGTCGGCCGCGGGCTTGCTCGCCGCGCCGGTTGAGCACGAGCTGTCGATCGCATTCCCGTGCCCTCTCGCCGGCGCCGAATGGTCGCCGATCGCCGCGGCGCTCGACTCGCTCGATGCGGGCTGCGCCGCGCTGATGCGCGGCGAGGGGGCAATGACGGGCGCCGTTGACACGCGTCATTTTGCCGACATTTGTTATATCGGCCAGGGTTATCACCTGGAGATCGCGGTACGCGATGGCGACGCAGAGCCGTTGGCGGCGCTTTACCGAGATTTTCTCGCGGCGCACGACCGCATATACGGGTATGCCGCACCGATGCCGGCAAAGATTGTCAATCTGCGGTCCGTACAGCGTGCCTCGTTCGCCGCGACGCTGCCCTCGCCACCGGCGGCGGTAACTCGGCTCTCGACGCACCGCCGCCAGGTGCTGATCGACCCGCAGGCAGGACCGCAGATCGCGCATATCTATCGCCGAGGCAGCCTGGGTCCGGGCCGGAGAATCGCGGGTCCCGCCATTGTCGAGCAGACCGACACGACCACGCTGCTGCCGGCGGGTTGGCGCGGCACCGTCGGCCGCGAAGGCCTGCTGCTGCTCGAGCGGCTTTAAGCCTGCGGCGTTCGCCGCGGCGGCCGGCAGCGAACCTAACGGAAAATTAACTGCAACGGCATTAAGGAACGCTGTGATAGAGAAGGATCTTCGGCGTGCGCTATTGGTTGCTGGGACTGCTTCTTCTCGCGGCATTGCCGGCTCGTAGCCAAGAGCATCCCCCGCTGCACTTGAAGGTAGTGGGCGGCCTTGGCGCCACCGTTCAGTTCAAGAACTACGAAGAGCCGTTCTGGAGCAAGCAGCTGGCTGAGCGTTCCGGCGGCAAGATCACGGCGGAAGTGACGCCGTGGGATCAATTCGGTATCAAGGGCAACGAGCTGCTGCAGTTTACCCGGCTCGGCGCAATCGTCATCAGCACCGTCTCGCTGAGCCAGATCGCCAGCGAAGATCCCGAAGCTGCAGCGGTCGATCTTGCCGGCCTCAACCCGGACATCCCGACCCTTCGGCGCAGCATCAAATCCTATTTGCCGACGCTGCGCGACGTCTATCGCAGCCGCTACGGGCTCGAGCTCCTGGCGATCTGGAGCTATCCGGCGCAGGTCATCTTCTGCAACAGGGCAATCGATAATCTTGCCGATCTCAAAGGCGTCAACGTTCGGGTCGCCAGCGCCATGCACGGCGATTTCGTGGAGGGTCTCGGCGGCACCGGCATCACAATCCCCTTTGACGGGCTGATGGACGGATTGAAGAAGCACGTCGCCGATTGCGCGATTACCGGCGCGGCCTCCGGCTACCGCCTTGGCCTCTACCGGGCGAGCACGCACCTGGATCCGACGACGGTCAGCTGGGGGCCCTATGTGCTTTTCGCCAACCGCGCGGCGTGGCAGCGGTTCGAGCCCGGCGTTCGAGATTTTCTGACGGCGCAGATCGCTGAACTCGGCGACCGGCTTTGGGTTGCCGCCGAGCACGAGACCCAGGAAGGCGTGGCCTGCTTGACCGGCGGTTCGTGTGCTGCCGGGCCGGCCGCGCACATGACCTTGGTGCCTGCGAGCGAAAACGATCTGAAGCTCGTCCGCAAATCATTTGTCACGGCCGTCGCACCCCGCTGGTCGCAGCGTTGCGGTGCCGAATGCGTCGCCAATTGGAACAATACGGTGGGGCGGGAGTTCAACCTGACCGTGGCGGCAGGCAACTGAGCCATCGGCGATGATGCGGCTCCCGAAATTGCTCCAGGCCCTAGTCCGGCTGGTGCGCCTGCAGAACGCGATGATGGTGCTCTGCGCGGTGCTGGTTAGCGCCTATGGGGCGAGCATGTGCACGTCGCTGCATCGGGCCTATCACCAGGCGCTCGACGACGCCTCCGCCACCCTGGAGAGCATCGCCCGCTCGTCCGAGGTCGGCACCAACCGCTCGATCTTCGCGATCGATGCGGCGCTGCTCGGCGTCGAGCGGACGCTCGAAACGCTGCTGCCAAATACGCCGCTGGAGGACCGCCGGGTCAAGGCGCTGCTCAACCAGTTCGATGATGAGACCCTGGTCATCCGCGACATCCTGATCCTCGACAACCGCGGCCGCCTGCTGAACAAGGCGACGTGGACCGCGCAGGCGGATCAGGATTTTTCAAAAGAACCGTTCTTCACTGCACATCAAGGGGGCGGTCTGCCGTCGCTGTTCATTGGCGCGCCGGTCCGCAGCCGCGCCACCGGAGGCTGGTCGGTGATGATGAGCCGGCCGCTGCTGCGGCGCGACGAGGTCATCGGTGTTCTCGTCGCGGAAGTCCCGATCACCGTGTTCAGCGATTTCTACAACTCGGTGGTTGCCAATAGCGGGGTCATGGTCAAGCTGCTGCTCGACGACGGCACGCTGCTCGCCACGGAGCCGCATCAGGAAGAGCTGATCGGCCGGCGCTTTGACGACGCCGCAGCGGTGTTGGCCGCGGCCGACAAGCACCGTTTCGGGGTGCTCGGCAATGCCGCGGACGACACGGCGGCCGCATACGTCGTAAGCTTCGCACGCATTCCGGCGCGCCCGCTGGTGCTCGTCGCCTCGCGTAGCCGGGGCGAGCTCCTCCGCCAATGGCGCAACGAGGCATTGAGCTCCGCAGTCGCCTTCATCCTTTTCGCCGTGACCGCAGGCAGCCTGACATGGCTGATGGTGCGCGCGGTCGACCGTCAGCAAAAGGCGGTCGGCAAACTGACCGCCAGTGAGGAGCGGCTGCAGCGGCAGAGCGATCTGTTGCAGAGCACACTGGAAAATATGGGTGAAGGGCTCAGCGTGTTCGATCGGCACGGGTTGCTGGTCGCTTGGAACGCGCGTTTCGTTGAGATGCTCGACCTGCCGCTCGATCTCACTCACGAGACGACGCTGCACGACATCCTGGCAGTGCAGGCCGAGCGCGGCGATTTCGGCCCTGTTGATTCGCCCGGGGCGGATGTCGAGCAGCGGCTGCAACGTTTTTTCCGCGACGTGCCTTATGTGCGCGAGCGGTTGACCAGTCAGGGGCGGACCCTGCTGATCCGGCGCCGCAGCATGCCGGGAGGTGCTGTCGTCTCGCTTTACTCCGATATCACCGAGCGCAAAGCCGCCGACGTGAAGATGGCGCAGGCCTGGGCGCAAGCTGAGCTGGCCAACCGCGCCAAGACCGACTTCCTCGCCAATATGAGCCACGAGCTGCGCACGCCGCTCAATGCGATCATCGGCTTCTCGGAAATTTTGAGCGGCGAGCACCTGGGGCCGCTCAGCAATGCCCGCTATCTCGAATACGCTACCGACATCCACGCGAGCGGCTTGCACCTCTTGTCGATCATCAACGACGTTCTCGATATGTCGAAAATCGAGGCCGGCAAGCTCGACATTCACGAAGAGGAAGTGGCGATCGCCCCGTTGGTCTCCAGCAGCCTCCGTATGGTGCGTGAGCGGGCGCGCAAGCAACAGGTCGAGCTGGTCTCCACGCTTGTCGGTCCCGATCATGGCGTGCTTGCCGACGAGCGGGCGCTCAAGCAGTGTCTACTCAACCTGCTGTCGAACGCGGTGAAATTCTCACCGATGGGCGGCACGGTGAGGCTCGAAGTGGCAATCGATGCCGAGCACCGCACGATCATCACCATCACCGACGAAGGCATCGGCATGACCGAGGAGGAGCAGGAGCGGGCGCTCCAGCCGTTCGGTCAGGCGCATAGCGCCACGACCCGCACCTATGGCGGCACCGGCCTCGGCCTCCCCATCACCCAGGGTCTCGTCGAGGCACACGGCGGTATGATGACGATCACGAGCTGCCCCGGCGAAGGCACCCGCGTGTCGATCGCGCTGCCGGCTGACCGCACGCGCATCGGAACGGCCGCGCAAGTCGCGCTGCGCGCCTGAGACGGGCTGGAAACGCCGCCGGAAGGCGGTGCGCCTTCGCCACGCGAACGATCGCTAAGTCGCGCTCGGATCGCTCACCGCGGGGCCAGGATAGCCGTGGTGCAGGTCGTTTTCGTAATAGTTTGCCGGAACTTGACCGCTGGTGCAGCCGGCTGCCGCAAGCATCGTCAACAGCACGGCGGCAATGGCGGCGAGGCGGTGCATGGCTTCCTCCGTCTTCCGCTCTCAGGGCGCTCGTCCTAGACCCGCGGCGGTTGCGATGTCCACTCACGTCAGACGAACATGCTGGCCACGAGCCGCAAGGCAACGGTCAGCAGGAATAAGGCGAAGCCGATCTCCAGCCAACGCGGTGGCAGTGCGTGCGCGATTCGCGCACCAACCGGCGACACGAGACTGGCGATCGGCGCGATAGCGGCTACGCCGATCAACGACACGAAGCCGAACGAGAACGGCGGCAGCAACGCGTGATGCGGCAGCCCGGCGATGATGTAGCCGAGCGTGCCGGCGAAAGCGATGGGCACACCGACACCGGCCGATGTTGCGACCGCCTGGTGGATCGACCTTCCGTGCAACGTCAGTGCGAAGGTCGCGAGCGAACCGCCGCTGATCCCCATCAGTGACGAGCCGAGCCCGATCAGAAAGCCGTAGATGATCATCACCGGCCGGGCCGGCAAGTTCTCGCTGAGCCGCCAGCGCTCGCCGCCGAACAGCAGCCGCGCGGCAATGATGCTGGCGATGGCGAGAAACGCGATCTTCAGCGCGCCGCCAGACGCCACCGAAGCGATCGCCGAGCCGACACCGACGCCGATCGAGGTCGGCACCAGCCACACGTTGAGCACGCCGGACACGACCGCACCGCGGGCGCGATGCGCGCGATACGAGCGCCAGGCGGTCGGCCCGATAACCGCCAGCGACGTGCCGATGCAAAGCTGCAAGCGAATGCTGTCGGTCACGCCGATGATGCGGAACACCTCGAACAGAACTGGGACGATGACCGCGCCACCCCCCACGCCGAAGACGCCTGCGAGCAATCCGGTGACGACGCCCGCGGCGATGACCGCAAACGCGAGCCATAGCAACTCACCTGCGGTAACACTCATACTCAAGGCCAGAACCGCGCTGTAAGTATTTGCCGCTGTTCGCCCGACTCAATCTTCGGCACACGCAGACAAACGATTGTCGCCGGCTGCGACGATCACCGCCAACGGCATCGCTTCGGCGCGCGCCGAAATTTTTGAAGTCAAGCGCGGTATTTACGGAACGCGCGATCGTCGAATTTCAGGCCGAGGCCAGGACCGGTCGGCATATCGAGCATGCCATCCTTCGGTTCGGGCACCGACTCCCACAGATGGAACAGGCGCGGCATATACTCGACGGTCAGCCCGTTGGGCACCGCGCCGACCAGGTGCACATGAATTTCCGGAACGCCGTGACTGACCACGGGCAGGTTGAATGCCTCGGCCAGGCCGGCGATCTTGAGCCATGGCGTGATCCCGCCCGAGCGCACCTGGTCGATCATCACGATATCGACCGAGCGGTGCTCCAGCATGTGGCGGAACGGAACAATGCCGTAAAGATACTCACCGCCCGCAACCGGCGTGCTGAGCGCGTCGGCGACGCGGGCGAGCCCGGCGTAATCGTCGTGCGCCGTCACGTCTTCCAGCCAATAAAGACCGACGCCGGCATCCTCGACCCGGCGGCCGATATCGATCGCTTGCTCGGGGCGCCAGAACTGGTTGATGTCGCACATCAAATCCATGTCGGGCCCGCAGGCTTCGCGAATCATCACCGCCTGCTGGACTTCGCGTGCCGGCGAAGGATTACCCGGCAGGCCGAGTTGCATCTTGGTCTGCCGGTGGCCCTTTTCGCGCAGCCGACCGGCGGCGGTCACCGCATCGTCGAGCGTCAGCCGCCGGCGCAGCGCGCCCGAGGCGTAGGTCGCGATCTTGTCGCGCCCGCCGCCGAGCAGCTTCCACAGCGGCTGGTTGAACGCCTTGCCCTTGATGTCCCACAGCGCGACATCGATCGCCGACATCGCCATCGTCACGATGCCGGCAGGGCCAGCCGAACCCGCCGCCGCCCGCAGTTTCGCGGCGATGCCTTCGAGGCTCAGCGCGTCGTCACCGACGATCAGCGCGCCCAGCTCGTCGATCGCATGGCGCAGCGTCTTGGTGATCGCGCCGCCAAAATAGGCGACGCCCAGCCCCTCGATCCCGTCTGCTGTTCGCAGGCGCAGTGTGACGATGGGGTTCTTCGCGTTCGGGTTCTCGGAAAACCCGCCCAACGGCTCGTCATTCGGCAAGAGGACGATATCGGTTTCGAGCGCGGCAATCTTCATCAACGGGTCTCCGTGAAGCGGGGCTCGTCAGACGAGCACGAGCAGCAGCCCCGTGCCAATGGCCAAACCCGCCAATCGCATGCCGGGCTGATCCGTGACCCGAGGGCGAGGACGAAGGCCGCGGCCCACCCCCGGGATGGACAGCACCGGCCATACGCGCATGTCGACGAGGAGCTGGCGTGGAATCCGCAAACTCGCGGGCCGCTAGAGACGCTCCATACCGGCATCCTGCGGCGGCAGGTTGACCGCGGGCGGCGGGTCGTGGCCCAGCGTTCCCGGATAGACCGTGTCGAGCGTTCCGCCATGGCACGCCGACAACAGCAGCACGGCCGCCGCCGCAATCCACCCCCAAACGCCGCGCTTCGCCATCGCTTTCCCCTGAACGAAACGGTTCCTCTAGGCCTTATACCGCTCCAGCGTCGCCTCGTCGAATTCGAGGCCGAGACCGGGTTTGGTCGGCATCGTCAGCACGCCGTCCTTTAGCACCGGCACTTCCTTGAACATCATGCCGAGCCAAGGCATGTATTCGACGGTCAGCCCGTTCGGCGCGGCGCCGATCAGGTGGACGTGCACCTCGGGAATGAGGTGGCTGACCACCGGTAGGTTGAACGCCTCGGCCATCCCCGCGACCTTGAGCCACTGGGTGATGCCGCCGACCCGCACAAGGTCGACCATCGGCACGTCCACTGAGCGCGCCTCCATCATGTGGCGGAACGGCACGATGCCCCAGACATACTCGCCGCCCGCGACCGGCGTCGACAGCGCGTCGGAGACGCGGGCGAGCCCCGCAAAATCGTCGGCGGTGGTGACGTCTTCGAGCCAGAACAGCCCGACCCCGGAATCCTCTACACGCTTGCCGATGTCGACCGCCTGCTCCGGGCGCCAGCGCTGGTTGATGTCGCACATCAGTTTGATGTCGGGACCGATTGCTTCGCGAATCTTGACCATGCGCTCGACCTCAATCTTCGGGGTCGTTTCGCCGGGCAGCGCGAGCTGGGTCTTCATCTCCTTCCAGCCCTTGTCCTTCAGCGTTGCCGCCGCCTTGACCACGCGGTCGAGCGACAGCTCGCGCATCAGCGCGCCCGAGGCGTACGTCGGCACCGTCGGGCGGCCGCCGCCAAGGAACTTCCACAGCGGCTGTTCGACTGCCTTGGTCTTCAGGTCCCATAACGCGATGTCGAGTGCCGACAGCGCCAGGTGATAAACGCCGCCCGGCCCGGCCGAACCGCCGGCCGCGTTCTTGAGCTTGGCATGCGCGGCCTCGGTAAGCTGCGGGTCGTCGCCGACCAGCAGCGCGCCCAATTCGTCGATCGCATGGCGCAGCGTCCCGGTCAGCGCGCCGCCAAAATAGGCGACGCCGATGCCCTCGGCGCCGCTATCGGTGCCGGCGCGCACCCAGACGATCGGCCGCTTGCCGTCGGGGTTGGCGGCGGCATCGGCCAGCGGCTCGTGCGCCGGCAGGTTCACGATGCCGGTGCGGATGGCGGTGATTTTCATTGGCAGTCATTCCGGAAGGTGGCAGGTCTCGATTCCGACAGATTACCACGGTTTCGGTCGCTGTCCGCCGCTAGCCCGCGGCGCGGCGGAGCAGGAACATGCGCATGCGGCCGTAATGCTTGGCGGCTTTGGTCATGCCGACATATTCGCATTCGAATGCGTCGGCGTTGTGCAGCGCCAGCACCGCCGCCAGCGTTTCGGTGACGTAGACGCAACGCTCAGGGGTCACCGGCTCGATGCGGGCGGCGCGGCTGACATGCGCGCCAAAGAAATTGTCGCGTCGGAGGACCGGGTCGCGCGCGGTGTAGACCGGGCCGAGATGGCCGCCGATGCGCAGCCCCATCGTCGCCGGCAATCCGTGCGCGGTCAGGTCGGTCGCAGCCAGCGCCTCTTGCAGGTCGAGCGCGCAACCGGCCGCTTTGCCGGCATCGTCGAACACCAGAAACAGCCCGTCGCCCCACGTGTTTGACAGCAGCAGTTCGCCGCGGTAGCGGCCGACGACCGCCGCGAAGGTGCCGAGGACGATTTCGACGAACTTGGGCAGCTGGCTGTCCGTCAGCCGGCTGAAGCCGTGCATGTCGCCAAACAGCATGGCGCGGGTGCGCCGTTGTGCGCGGCCGGGATGGAGCACCGGCGCAGCGCGCAGCGTCGTGCCGGAATCGATGCGGCTTGTCCGCCTGCCGCTCCGCCGCCAATTCGCGATGTCGACCGCGGCGCCGGCCAAGCCGCCGGGCCCGCGGCCGTCCCAGACCGCTATCTGCTCAGCCTCTGTCGCGAGGAAGCGGGCCCGCAGCAACGCCAGACCCATCGCCATTTGGCTGCAATAGGTGAACAGCTGATCGTCGCCGAGATAGCGGTCGCGCGTCGCGTAGCGCACGCTGGTCGCGCCGTTGAGGCACGCGCGAAAGCGCTGCACCCAGCCGCGCCCCGACCGGCGTACCGACTCGGCGATAAATTCACGCCGGTCGAACGGCAGCACAACATGGAGACTGGCGCCGCGCGCGAGCACCGCCTCGGCAAACAGGATATCGGCCCCGGCGGCGAGCGAGCCGTAGGCGAAGCCAAAATCGCCAGCATCGAGCATCGCTTCGATCTCGCCTCGCACGCGGGTTTCCTGGTCGGCCGGAAAGCGGCCGGGCGTGCCCGGAGGAGCAATGATGTGACCGGTGTAATGCAGCACGCGCGGCGGCGCGAGCGCTGCAAGCAGCGCCGGGTCGAGCCGGTTCGCATCGACCACCAGCGTCAGCTGCCTGACGGTGCTGGCGAGCCCGCGATAATCGGCGTCGGCGGTGCCGGAGATTTCGCGCCGCGCACGCTGCATCAGGCCACGCGCCCGTTCGCTCTCGCCGAGCACGAGATGCGCCTCGGCGGCGCTGACCAGCTCGAAATAGCCGCCGTCGCGCTCGGCGCGTTCCAGACTCTTCAGCACAGCGCGGGCGATTGTTGCCGCGACCTCGCGTCGTCCGGCGAGCAGCCACAGCGTTGCAGCATTGACGCCAGGGTAATAAGCCTCCGGATTGGCGAGAGCGGCTTCGCGCCGGTAACAGGCGTCGTAAAGCGCGGCTGCCTCAGTCAACCCCCGGCGCCGCGCGGGGCCCTGCGACGCCAGCGCCGTGTCCTTGCGCAATCGGGCTTCGAGGCAGGCAACCTCAAGCCGCAGCTCCGGTGGTATCGCCTCCTGCGATCCCAGCCCGAGCCGGGTGAACAATTCGCTGGCCTGGCCGGTGGCACGGGTCGAAGCGAGGCAGACGACCGCGCGATGTTTCAGCGCAACGTCGCGCGGGTGGCGGCCAAGCCCCTGCATCGCCAGATCGTAGGCCCTGAACAGGTCGCCTTCGCGCTCGTGCCGCTTGACCTCGGCCAGCCACGCCGCCGCGCTCTTTCGTGCGCCCCCCATTGCCATCGCCGCGGCTTCCGGTTGCCGCCTACAGGTCGGCGAGGCGGATCCAGAGGCCGAGTGTGCCTGCGACAAGCACCCCGAGCACGACCAACGCAATGCTGCCGGTGCCGAACAGCAGCAGCCACAACACGAAGACGACAATTCCGGAGAAGATGCCGCCGATCAGCGACGGCATCGAGCGCTTGAGATGCGCTTCGGCCACCTCACGCCGCCTTGGCGACACGCGAGTCGGCGGCGGTGCTGCGGGCCCTCTTGAGGTTCCGCTTTACAAAGCGGGTGTCATAGCCGTTGAAAATGTGACCGAAAAGCCCGCGGTCGAGGTCGCTGGTGCCGAATAGCCAGTCGGCGATCGGATAGGTCAGGTTCATGTTCATGCCCATCATGATCGCCTGGTTGTGGTGCGCGATATGGTGCCGACGGATCGTGTTCATAAACGGGATGTGGCGGACGAGACGGTCGTCCTTCACA
>JAFAWI010000393.1 GCA_019241915.1 Alphaproteobacteria bacterium | reverse complement strand
TGACCCGCGATTGCGCCGTCGCGGCGGCCGGTTGGGGTCGCCCGGCCGCCGGTTGGGGTCGCGCGGCCCGGCCGCGCCATCTGCCGATGCGGCAGCGGCGTCGCCGGCGCCGCCGAATTGCGGCGGTCGACGCCGCCGCCGACGCCGCAGCGGTTGGCCATCCAGGCCAAGCCGCGGCGCACGCGGCCCGCGCTGCGGTGCGCCGGTTGCCGGTTCGCCGCCCTGAGCGCCGGCCGGAGCAGCATCCGTTTCGGCGGCGGTCGCCTCTTTGCCCGGTGCCGGCGGCGTCGCGATCAGCGGCGGCCGCCGTCGTCGACGGCGCGGCGGCCGCGTGCGCAGGCGCAGTGTGTTGTCGCCGCCGGAGGTGTGCTGCGCCCGCGGCTCGCTGCCGCCGTCATCGACGGCGGCCGATGGCGGTGCTGCGTCGGCCGAGGCGTCGGGACTCGGCCCGGCCGAGACGGCTGCCGCGGGGGCGGCGCCGGTCGGCCGCCGCCGGCGGCGACGGCGTCGCCGGTGCGGCGGCGCACCAGGCGCGGCGGCTTCGCCGCCTGCGGTCGTCGCTTCGCCCGCGGGATGAGCGTCGGCGGAGGCGGCCTCGGCCGGCGCGTGCTGGTTCGGGTCGTCAGGGGGGGTCACGACCGGGTCCTCGACATCGTCGCCGGCGAGTCTAGCGCCCGCCCTGCGGCATGTGAAGCGCGCGCCGCCCCGATTGCGGTGGCCTCTGCGCCTCAACCGCGCGTCACATGCGCCGACACCGCTTTCCAGCCGCCGCCGCTGCGCGCCCAGACATCGGTGTAGCGACCGGATTTGGCGGCGCCGTCGGCGGTGCGGTAGACCGTGCGGGCGTGGATGATCGCCACGTCGCCGAACAGGCGGATCAGCACGTCCCGCGCCTCGAGGCCGGAAATCGTCACCGGGCGCGCGGTCTGTTCGAGAAACGCCTTGCGGTCGACCAGCGAGCCGTCAGGGTTCGAGCAGTAGAACTCGTCGGCGAGGATCTCGTCGAACCGCTTGACGTCGCCGTTCTGCACCGAGGCGATGTAGTCGCGGTTGAGCTGTTCGAGAATGCCGTCGTCGCCTGCCATGTTCGGGCTCCCAGCCATGTCTGCGGCCTGAGGCTACCACCGATGGCGGCCGATCGCTTCGCTCGCGGGCGTAGCGACGGCGCCCCGCTATGCGCCGCAGGCGGGTTGACGGCGCGCAGCCGGCGGCTTGCAATAGCGGTTCAAGCGAAGCCGGGGAGGGCGCGATGGCGGAGATCGTCGGCAGCGGCAAATACCGCTATCGGGTGAATTGGGACTGGCAGCGCGCGCCGGACAGCGTCGAGGTGCGGGCGTGTGCGGTCGCGGCCGACGCGGCGGACCGGGTCTATTGCTTCAACCGCAACAAGGACCACCCGGTGGTGATCTTCGACCGCGACGGCGGTTTTGTCGGGTCGTGGGGCGCCGGCCTGTTCCAGTTCCCGCACGCGATCCGCTTTGACGCCGACGACAATCTCTGGCTGACCGACGAGCATTACGGCCAGTTCTTCAAGTTCACGAAGGACGGCAAGCTGCTGCAGACCATCGGCGAGCGCGACGCGCGCTCCGACACCGGTGTGCCCAACGACGATTACAGCTCGACCGCGTGGAAAAAGGTCACGCATGGTGGCGGCCCGTTCAACCTGCCGACCGACATCGTCGAGGCGCCGGACGGGTCGTATTTCATGTCGGACGGATACGGCAATGCGCGCGTCCACAAATTTTCGGCCGACCTCAGGCTGATCAAGTCGTGGGGCGAACCGGGCAACGCGCCGGGCCAATTCAACCTGCCGCACGGATTGTGGATCGACAGCCGCGGCCGGCTGCTCGTCGCCGACCGCGAGAACGACCGGGTGCAGGTATTCGACCAGGACGGCAATTTCCTGTCGGTGTGGCCGGTCGAGCTGATCGGGCCTGCGTTTTTCTATGTCGACCGCGACGACATCGTCTACATCCCGGAGCATAATGGCGGGTTCATCAGCATCCTGTCCTTGGACGGCGAGCGCCTGGCGCGCTGGGGCAACGAAATCCATCGCTCGACGCACGGCATCTGGGTCGACAGCGAGGGGTCGATCTATGCCGTGCAGCCCGGCGAATGGGGCCGCATCCGCCGCGTCGTCAAATACGAGCGGGTGTAGTGGGCGCAGGGCGGATGAGCAAAGCGTCATCCGCCGGGTCCGTGGAAGCGGCGTGGTGGTTACGCTTCGCCGACCCACCCTACAATTCCCAATAATTACAGCAGGCCGAGCGCCATGAGATCGGCGCGGAGTGCGTCGGCGCCGGTGAAATGGATGCCGTGGATGCCGAGGTGGCGGGCGGCCGCGGCGTTGGCGGCGACATCGTCGATAAAGACCGCGCGGTGCGGGTCGATCGCGAAGCGGTCGAGCAGCAGGCGGTAGATCGCAGGGTCGGGTTTGAGGACGCCGTGCTCGCCCGAGACGATGCCGCCGATGAACCAGCCGAGAAAATCGAAACGCGCGAGCGCCAGCGGATAGGTTTCGGCCGAATAGTTGCTGAGGAAATAGAGCGGTGTGCCGCGCTCGCGCAGTTCCTCAAGGATCGCGACGCTGCCGGCGATCGGCCCGGCGATCATGTCGAGGTGGCGCGCGTAATAGGCGTCAATCAAGTCAGCCTTGTCGGGGTGGTGCGCCTTGAGCAGCGCGCAGCCCTCGGCGACCAGCCGCCCAGCGTCCTGGGCGCGGTTCCACTCGCCGGTGCAGACGGTTGCGAGAAACAGCTCCATTGCCGCCTCGTCCCCGGCGAAGAGGCGGCGGTACAGATGGCGCGGGTCCCAGTCGAGCAGGACCCCGCCGAGGTCGAAGATCACGATGTCGCGTTGCGGCAAGGCAGCGCTCTCCTGTCGGTGATCGCGGATTGTAGCGGCGGAAACGCGTGCGTCCTTCGAGGCTCCCGTTCCGGGAGCGCCTCAGGATGAGGTAGCATGGGCCGGCATAAAAGAATTCCTCATCCTGAGGCGCTCGCGCAGCGAACCTCGAAGGATCAGTCAGCCAAGGAGGCCGCCATGCCGCAGACCGTTCGTGCCGTTGTCGTCGATCCTGCTGCGGCGGGGCGGCTGGCGATCAGGCCCGTCGAACTGCGCGATGCGGACCGCGATGAGGTGCAGGTCAAGGTGACCGCGATCTCGCTCAACCGCGGCGAGACGCGGCGCGCCGTGCAGCAGGCCGAGCCGGGTTGGCGTCCCGGCTGGGACTTTGCCGGCGTCGTCGAGCGCGCTGCGGCCGACGGCAGCGGACCGGGGGCAGGGACGCGCGTCGTCGGCATCTTGCCGAGCGGCGCCTGGGCCGAGCGGGTCAATTGCCGCAGCCATGCGGTCGCGGCGCTGCCCGACGGGGTCAGCGACGCGCAGGCCGCGACCTTGCCGGTCGCCGGGTTGACCGCGCTGCACGCGCTGCGCCAGGGCGGTCTGCTGCTTGGCCGCAAGGTGCTGATCGACGGCGCCTCGGGCGGGGTCGGGCATCTGGCCTGTCAGCTGGCGCAGACGGCGGGCGCGCTGGTCTGGGGCCACGTGCGCAGCGAAGCGCGGCGGGCGCAGGTCGCCGCATGGACCGGCGGCCGGGTCGTCGTCGGCGTCGACCTCGCGGCGGCCCAGGCGGACGGGCCGTATTGGCTGATCGTCGACTCGCTCGGCGGCCCGGCGCTGGCCGCGGCGCTCGGCATGCTGGCGGCAAACGGGACCTGCGTGACGCTCGGCATCTCCGACGCGGCGACCGCCTCCGTGCAGAGCCGCGATTTTTTCGGCACCGGCGGGGCGCGGCTCTATGGCCTCACGCTGTTCCACGAGCTGATGAGCGTCGAGCGCGGCGGCATCGGCCTCGCGCTGCTGGCCCGGGAGATCGCCGCCCGCCGACTGACGCCGCAGATCGCGGTCGAAGCGGGCTGGAACGAGGTCGGCGCCATTGCCCAGCGCCTGATCGAGCGCGACTTCGCCGGCAAGGCGGTACTGCACATCGGCTAGAGCACGATCGGGATTAGAGCACGATCGGGATTAGACCCGGCGGTTTAGCGGAACGCTACGGCTGGCGACCAGCCGTCCCGAACCCCCCCTTGATGGGCGAGGGTATGGGTGGGGCTGTAAATCGACGGTACGTCGCCAGTGGAGGTCACCCCCTCCTTTCCTCCC
>JAFAWI010000180.1 GCA_019241915.1 Alphaproteobacteria bacterium | reverse complement strand
TCCCGGTCACAATCCGCTGCGCGCGCTCGGTGAACCGGCCGCTCTCGGTGTGACCAAAAAACAACCCGCCAATCGCCTCGCCCGAGCGCGAAACCACCGGCACCGCCATGTAGCTGCGTACCGGCTGGCCGCCCGGCCCGGCAACGCCGCCGAGCGCGACGCTGTCGATCGCCGCCTCGCCTTGAAAAACCGCGGCGGACGGTAAGTCGCACGGCAGCGGCAGTTGTTCGACCGCGGCTCCCTCCGTGCCCGAGATGGCGTAACGGAAGCGGGGTTCGCCGGCCCCGGTCGCGGCTTTGCGCAGGAAGACGCCCCACTCGGCGCCGGCGAGCTCGACCCCGGCATCGATCACCGTCTGGACAAGGCGCTCGAGGCTCAGCTCTGCCGCGAGCGCAGCGCCGGTGCGGTTGAGTATTTCGAGCGTGCGCGCCTCTTCGGCAACCTGGGCGATGCGCGCTTCGAGTGTTTCGTTGAGCGCGAGCAGCCGCGCTTCCAGCGCCTTGCGCTCGCTGATTTCATAGTAGACCCCGGCGATCCGCTGGCGCTGCTGATCGTCGGCGGTGCTTTCGCCCTTTCCGGCGATCCAATGCAGGCTGCCGTCCGCGTGCCGGACGCGAAACTCGACATAGTAAGCGCCGCTGGCGACCGCCTTCTTGGCCGCCGCGTGCAGCTTGGCGACGTCGTCCGGAAAGATGGTCCGCTCCCAGCCGAAAAACCCGGGCCCGACGGTTTCGGGGTCGAGCCCGAACAGCACCGCAACCGGCGGCGTCCATTCCCATTCGCCGGTTGCGAGGTCCCATTCGAACCAGCCGATGCCGCTGGCCGCCTGCGCGCGACGGAAGCGCTCCTCGCTGGCGCGCAAGCGCCGCTCGATCCGGTCTCGCCTGTACCCGGGGTCGTTCATGGCGGCGGGTTGAGGCCGCACAGGATGGCCTTGGCTTCGGTCATCGCCCGCAGCTTGCCAAGCGCTATATGCCGCGGCAGGTGGTTCAGCCCGCACGAGCTGGTGATGATCACCTGCTCCGGCGCGAGCCAGCGATAGGAGAGAATCCGGTCGGCGACCAGTTCGCCGCTCTCGATATTGGGCGCCTGCACGTCGACCGCGCCGACGCCGAGCTGCTTGTTGCCCAGCCGGCCCTCGAAATGATGCGTCATATCGTGCTCGATCAGCAGCGAATCGCAATCGATCCCGCACACCAGGTCGGCCTTGTAGCGGCCGACATCGAAATAGCGGTGGCCGATTTGCCCGTCGTAATCCGGCCCGACGGCGTAATTGCCCTGACAGATATGCACGGCCACATGAACGTCGTCAGGCACATCCTCGATCGCCAGGTTGATCGCCTCGACCGCGGCGGCGACCTCCTCGTCGGTGGCCGGCGTGAAATAAGGCTCGTCAATCTGGAGATGTTTGCAGCCCGCGTCGGCGAGGCGGTTGAAGTTGTGCCGCAGCAGCTTTGCCAAGTCGAACATCATGCGCCTGAGGTCGCCGTAATATTCGTCATGGGCGACAGCCGACAGCAGATGCGGTCCGGTCATGGTGATCTTGACCGGCCGGCTGGCGAATTCGGATACCCCTCGGAACTCTTCGACCAGGCCGAGATCGATCCCGTCGCCGATCGGCCCGTGGCAGATCGCTGCCGGATGCGTGACATTGGGGTCGTATGCGGTAATCGGCTTTGGCCGGGTCACCCCCTGAAAGGCCGAAATCCTATTCCAGAAGTGATTGAGCATCGCATTGGGCGGCGAATGCCTGTTGTGCGACCGCCGGTGGGTCTCGCCGCCGGTGATGATGTCGATCCCCGCCGCCTCTTGTTCGAGGATCGCAGCCTGCATCGTGCGAAACTGAGCGTCGTTCAAATCGGCCGGCTGGAGCTGGCCCAGCGCCACGAGGCGGTCGAGCGCCTCGAACCACCGCGGGACACTGTGCGCGCCGATCACGGTAGTGGTGTATTTCGGATAGGTCGGCACCCCCGGTTTTTCTCCCTCGCCGGCGTACGGCGTTGGCGAGCCATTGCGCCGGCCCGGTCACCGCATCCCCTCGATAACGTCAAGAGGAAAGGCGGGTTCCGTCACCGCGCAGGATCCCGCTGCGGTGGAGCGGACCGGGATTGGAAGCGGACCGGGATTGGAGCGGCGGGAGCGCCGGCGCCGTTGCCGGCCCTCCCGCCATTGTCATGGCGTAGCGTTAGCGGCTGGTATGCCGTTATTTGTTGGTGTTCTTGTTGCTGTTGTTGCTGCCGTTGCTGTTGTTGTCGAGCGGATAGGCCTGGGCCGACTGCAGCTGTTCCTTGGTGCGGTCGAGCGTCAGACGGTTGTTGTCCATCTTGATGTCGTTGAGCGCCACGGCGACGTATTTGCCGCCGACGCCGAGAAACGAGCCGACATCGACAACGACGCCAGCAACTTTGCCGTCGCGGTCGAGGACGATGTCCTTGACGCTGCCGATATCGCGGTTGTGCACGTCATAAACCGTGCTGCCGATCATCTCGCCGGCGCGCAGTTGGCCGCTCTGCGTGGTGAAAGTGGTGTTCTGCCGCATCGGCTGCGTCGAATCGCGGGGTGCGGTCGTGGTTTGCGCGTAGGCCGGCGCGGCCAGCGCCAGCGCCACGGCGAGGGCGGTGAATGTTGACTTGGACACGGTTGCCTCCTTGGTTGCGAAGATTGTCATGCCAACAGGACGGCCGCGTTCTTGGTTCCGGCTTAAACGCCGATACGGGATTCGCTGTCGTGCCGCATCAACTGGCCATTGAGCTCCGCCCCCGCCAGCGTGATGAAAGCGGTGACGTAGAGCCACACCAGCATCACCGCGACCGCGCCGACCGAGCCGTAAGTGCGGTCATAGGAGCCGAAACTGCCGGCATAAAACGAGAATGCGGCGGAGCCGGCGAGCCACAGCAGACTGGCCGCGATCGTACCGGCCCGCAGAAAATCCCAGGTCGGGCGATCGCGGTTGGGTGCGACGCGGTAGAGCATCCCCAGCCATAAAAACGCCATGACCGCAAGGATCGGCCAGCGAACCAACGCCAGTATCTGCTGCCAAAAAAACGGGAGCGGCAACCGGCCGAACGCCGCCGGAACACCGGCGATGAGCACCAGCGCGAGCAGGCCGAACAGCGCGCCGGCAACGGTGAGTCCGAGCGCAAGGCCGTAAAAATGAAACAGGCCGCGCTCTTCCTTGCCCTCATAGGCGATGGTGAGCGCGTTCATGATCGCACTGGTGCCGCTGGTGGCGCTCCACAGCGCGATCAGGACGCTGACGATGAGGCCGATGCCGAGTTTCTCGGTGGGCGCGCTGACCAGAGCATGCAGATGGTCGGACACGAGCTTTAGCGCCTCGGTGGGGAGCACCCCGGCCAGCGCGGAGACATGCTGTTCGATCGTCAGCGGATCGGCGACGAGACCGTAGGTCAGAACCAGGGCCGACATCCCCGGGAAGATCGACAGCATCGCGTAATAGGCGATGCCCGCCGCCATGATCGAGATATTGTCCCGGCCGATCCCAATCCAGACACCGTGCAGGCGCCGCCACCAGTCCGGCCGCGGCCGGCTTGCCGGCCGCTCGGTGGCGGACGGCACGCGGTAGCGCAGCTGCGTCTCGGACATGTCTCGGTAACGTCGGCCTGACAGCCGCGTTCCTCCATTGTGTAGTGCCGTGCCGAACCGAACAAGCGCGTGCCGTGGAACGAACTCGCGTGCAGGGCGTTGCTATCGGTTGATCAACCGGCCGCGCAAGCGCGCAGTGCGTCATTGCCAAAGCCGAAAGAGGAGACAGTCAGATGTCGAAGTTCCCCCAACTCCTGGGTGCCGCCGCCGTCATTGGGCTGATCGCCCTTCCCGCGCAGGCGCAGATGCATTTCCGTTACAACGGTCCGTGGGAGACGCCGGAGCAGAACAATATCCGGAGCGCGCATTACGATCGGCTGCTCGAGACCAATCCCGGTTTCCGCGCCTACCGCATCCGCAAGGAATGCAATCCGATCGACTTCGTGCAGAATCTGCGGCAGGACTGCGTCCAGTCGTTCGACCAGTACGAGCCGATGGGCGGCGCCCGCTGACGACGCTTTGCCTAGGACAAAGCCGGCGGCCCCATGGTCGCCGGCCTTTCTTTTGCCTGCCGTCTTGCTGCGAGAATCGCCGCAACGAAGCCGGCCAGATCGCCGCCGGCGAAGCGGTAGCCGGCAACCCCGGCGGCCGCTGCCGCAGCAAGATCGCGTTCCCGGTCCCCGACCATAAAGCTGCGTCCTCGATCTACCGGCCAAGCCTGCATCAAATCGAGCAGCATGCCGGGCAGCGGCTTGCGGCAGCCGCACACCGTGCGATACCGGGCAATGGCCGCTTGCGGATGATGCGGGCAATAGCGGATATCGTCGATCCGCGCCCCCGCCGCGGCGATTTCCTCTTTCATGTAATCGTGCAACGCCACGACATCGGCCTCGGTAAACTTGCCGCGCGCCACGCCCGACTGGTTGGTGACGACAAAGACATAGAGCCCGGCTTCGTTGCACAGCCGCACCGCCTCGCGGGCCCCCTCGATCCAGCGGAATCGCGCAATCTCGCCGACGAAATCGTCGTCGTGATTGATCACGCCGTCGCGGTCGAAAAACGCCGCGCCGCGCCGCGCCCACAGCACGGTCGATGGCGCCATCAAATGTGCAGCCCGCGGCCCAGCGCGGCGAGCGCGGCTTCGCCGATGGCCTCGCCGAGTGTCGGGTGGACATGAATCGTCCCGGCGATATCCTCCAGCACCGCACCCATCGCCAGCGCCTGCGAGAATTCGCCGGCCAGTTCGGCGACATCGCGTCCCACCGCCTGGAGCCCCAGCACGCGCTGATCGCTTTTGCGGGCCACCACCCTGACAAAGCCGCCATCGTCGCCGGCTTCGAGCGCCAGCGCCCGGCCGCTGGCGGAGAACGGGAAACTGCCGACCACGGTTTCCTCGCCGGCGGCCTTCGCCTCGTCCGGCGACAGCCCGGCACTGGCGATTTCCGGCTCGGTAAAACACACCGCCGCCACCAAATCGGGGTCGAAGCGGCGGCGGGCGCCCGCAATGATCTCGGCGACCATCACGCCCTGCGCCGATGCCTTGTGCGCCAGCATCGGTTCGCCGACCAGATCGCCGATGGCCCAGACGTTCTTCATCGCCGTGCGGCACTGGTCGTCGACCTTGACGAACGGGCCGGCCATAGCGAGCGCCATGTTCTCGATCCCCCAGCCGGCGGTGCGCGGGCGGCGGCCGACGGTAACCAGGATCCTGTCGGCGGCGATTGCCAAACTCTGTCGCTGCGCGGTTTCGACCAGCAGCCGCCCTTCGCCGTCGCGGCCGGTTACTTTGGCGCCCAGGTGCAGCGTCACCTTGTGCCGCTCCAGCCAGCGCCGCACCGGGCGCGTCAACTGGGCGTCATAACGCGGCAGGATACGCTCGGCCGCCTCGACGATTGTCACTTCGGCGCCGAGTTTGCGGAACGCGATCCCCAGTTCGAGGCCGATATAGCCCGCCCCGACCACCGCCAAGTGCTGCGGCAAATTGGCGATACCCAACGCCTCGGTTGACGATATAACCTCGCCGCCGAACGGCAGTCCCGGAAGCGGCACCGCCTCGGAGCCGACAGCGAGAATGACATGCTCGGCGGCGACCGCCACCGGACCGTCGGCGGTCTCGATGGTGCAGTTCTTGGCGTCGGTGAACGTGGCCCAGCCTCGCATCACGGTCACGCTGGCGCGACCGAGCAGGCCGGCCACCCCGTTGCTGAGGCGATCGACGATGCCGTCCTTCCAGGCGGTCGTACGCCGAAGATCGAGCGTCGGCGCAGCGGCGATGCCCAGCGCCGCCCCGGCGCCGGCCTCGGCAAAGCGGCCGGCGGCATGGATCAGCGCCTTCGACGGGATGCAGCCGCGGATCAGGCAGGTGCCGCCGAGGCGGTCGCCCTCGACCAGCACGGCATCGAGCCCGAGTTGCGCCGCACGCAGCGCCGCAACGTAGCCGCCGACACCGCCGCCGACAACCAGCACCTGGACCCGGCGCGGCTCGGACATGTCAGCCGATGAATAAGGTCGCGGGCTGTTCGAGGTAGCCCTTGAGTGAAGCGATAAACGCGGCGGCCTCCCAGCCGTCGACGATTCGGTGATCGAATGACGACGACACGTTCATCATCTTGCGCACAACGATCCGCCCGTCGCGCACGACGGGGCGCTCGACGATGCGGTTGACCCCGATAATCGCGACCTCGGGCCGATTGATGATCGGTGTCGCCGCGAGACCGCCAAGCCGGCCGAGGCTGGTGATCGTCAACGTCGACCCGGTCAGCTCCTCGCGGGTTGCGCAGCCGGCGCGCGCGGCCTCCGCGAGCCGGACGATTTCGGCTGCCGCCTGCCACAGATCGAGCGCCTCGGCGTGGCGCAGGACGGGCACCAGCAATCCACCCGGCGTCTGCGTCGCGATGCCGGCATGCAGCGCGCGGTAGCGGTGCAGGACCTCGGCCTCGTCGTCGTAGCGGGCGTTGACCTGCGGATGCTCAACCACTGAATTGACGATCGCGCGCAGCAGAAACGGCAGCAGGGTCAAACGGCCGCGGTCCTTGTGGCTTTCGTTGAGATGCGCGCGCAGTTCTTCGAGCCCCGTGACGTCGACCTCCTCGACATAGGCGAAATGCGGGATCCGCGATGCCGCCTGTTGCATGCGCTCGGCGATCGCCCGGCGCAGCCCGCGTATCGGCACATCCTCGACACCGTCGCGCTTTGCCAGCCCGGTTACCCGAGGCATTGCACCATCGCCAAGCGAGGTGCCGTTCGCATAGGCGTCGAGGTCGGAATGGGTAATGCGGCCCGCCGCGCCGCTGCCGCGCACGAATTGCAGCGGGATGCCGGCATCCCATGCCCGCTTGCGTACCGCCGGCGATGCCAGCGGTTTGCCGGTGCGGTCAGATGGCAGGGCTGGTGCCGGCGCCGGCCCCTCACCCCCCCGTCGCAAAGCGACGGGCCCCTCCCTCTGCCTGTAAGCCGGGGGAGGGGGTCGCTCATCGGCGGCGCGCGCGCCCTCCGCGCCAGCGGAGAGAGGGTTGGGGTGAGGGGCAGCTGGCGTCGTAGCCTTCACCGTAGCCTTTGCCGGCCGGCGGCCATTGGCCGCGGCTTCCCCGCCACCGACATCCAGCACGAGCAGATCGCTGCCGACCGCCAGTTTCTCGCCCACCTTGCCGTGGATCGATACCACCGTGCCGGCGACCGGCGCCGGGATCTCGACAGTCGCCTTGTCGGTCATCACCTCGGCAAGGGGGTCTTCCTCCTGGACCGCATCGCCCGGCTTAACCAGCCAGGCCACGATCTCGGCCTCGGTGGTGCCTTCGCCGATATCGGGCAGCTTGACGACGCGCTGCGTCAAATCGGGCGCTCCAGCGCTTGCCGGATGCCGTCGGCAACCCGCTGCGGCCCCGGGAAATACGCCCATTCGAGCGCGTGCGGGTACGGCGTGTCGAAGCCTGTGACCCGTACGATCGGCGCTTCGAGGTGGTAGAAGCACTGCTCCTGCACCAGCGCGGCCAACTCGGCGCCGTAGCCGCAGGTGCGCGTCGCCTCGTGGGCGATGACGCAGCGGCCGGTCTTCTTGACCGAGGCGGCGATGGTATCGATGTCGAGCGGCAGCAGCGTGCGCAGGTCGATCACCTCGGCATCGGCGCCGGCGTCCTCGACCGCAGCAAGCGCCACATGCACCATCGTTCCATAGGCCAGCACGGTTACGTCGCTCCCCGGCCGCACCACCGCGGCTTGTCCGAGCGGGATCGCGTAATGGCCGTCGGGCACTTCGCTCGCTTTGTGCTGCGACCACGGCACCGCCGGGCGGTCGGGGTGGCCGTCGAACGGCCCGTTGTAGAGCCGCTTCGGCTCGAAGAACACCACCGGGTCGTCATCTTCGATCGCCGCGATCAGCAGACCCTTGGCGTCGTAGGGGGTCGAGGGCATCACGGTTTTGAGGCCGCAGACATGGGCGAAAATCGCCTCGACGCTCTGGCTGTGCGTCTGGCCGCCGAAGATGCCGCCGCCGCAGGGCGCGCGCACCGTCACCGGCGCCCAGAATTCGCCGGCCGATCGATAGCGCAGCCGGGCCGCCTCGGAAATGAGCTGGTCGGTCGCCGGGTAGATGTAGTCGGCGAACTGGATTTCGACGATCGGCCGCAGGCCATAGGCGCCCATGCCGACCGCGACCCCCATCAGCCCGCCTTCGGCGATCGGCGCGTCAAACACGCGCTGCTCGCCGTGTTTTTTCTGCAA
>JAFAWI010000089.1 GCA_019241915.1 Alphaproteobacteria bacterium | reverse complement strand
CCGCGCACCGCCACCGTCTCGCGCGTGCCGAGCCGGCTGCGCACAAAATCGCCGGGATTGGGAAGCTCGGCTTCGAGGCAGACATAAAGCCAGTTCGGTCCGGCGAAGATGCGTTCCTGCTCGCGCGCAAAAATCTCGGGGTCGGTGTAGACCCAGTTCGGCACCCGCGTCGGCCCCGCCGCCGGCCATTGCCGCGTGCCCGGATTTGCCGTTCCGCCGTCCGCCGCCATCACGCCCTCGCCGCTGTGGCCGTGCGTTAAAGGTAGACAAGCGCCACGCCCCCGGCAACGGCGCACGCGCCGCTGCCTCGGCCCGTCACCCCGGCGCGCGGTGGGCGATGTAGTCCGCGCTCTGCATCTCGATCAGCCGCGAGACCGTGCGCTGAAACTCGAAGCTGCCATCGCCCTCGACATAAATCTCCTGTGGCGGCACCTCGGCCGAGGCGACCAGCAGCGCGTGCGCCTCGTAGAGCGTATCGATCAGAATGTGAAGGCGCTGCGCCTCGTTGCGGCGGGCCGGGTCAAGACGCGGGATGCCCTCGACGATCACCGCCGCGTAGCGCTCGGCGAGCGCCAGGTAGTCGACCGCCGACAGCGGCCGTGCACACAATTGCTCGAATGAAAACCACGCGGTATGGCCGGCCGAGCGAGGGATCTCGAGCGGCCGCTGCATGACCGTCAGCGTCTCGCGGTGCTCGGGCATCCCTTCGGTCAGGACGGCAAAGGCGTCGGCGAGCGCCCGGTGGGCGCTGTCGTCGAGCGGATGGAAATAGACCTTGCGCCCGATCAGCCGCTCGAGGCGGTAGTCGCGCCCGCTGTCGAGCGCGACCACGTCGAGCCGCTGCTGCAGCAGCCCGATAAACGGCAGAAAGCGGTGCCGCTGCAGCCCGTTCTCGTAGAGCCGCGCCGGGTGCCGGTTGGAGGTCGCGACGACGACGGTGCCGGCATCGAACAACGCGCGGAACAGGCGTTCGAGAATCATCGCGTCGGCGATGTCGTTGACCTGGAACTCATCGAAGCAGAGCAGCGCGGCTTCCTCCGCCAGGGCGGCGGCGACCCGCAGGATCGGCTGGCGCGACCGCGCGCGGCGCTCGCGCTCCATGCGGTTGTGCACGTCGAGCATAAAAGCATGGAAATGCACCCGCCGCTTGCGCTCGACCGGGACGCCGACGAAGAATAAATCCATCAGCATCGACTTGCCGCGCCCGACCGGGCCGTACAAATAGAGCCCCTTCGGCACCGCCGGCGGACCGCCGATCAGGCGGCCGAGCCAGCCGCGTGCCGGCGGCGCGTGCGCGGCGAGCGCGCGGTGCAGCCCCTCCAGCCGCTCGACGGCGCGTGCCTGCGCAGGGTCCGGCCTGATGTCGCCGGCGGCGCAGCGGGCGCGGTAGAGCGCCTGCGGTCCGCGCGCCGCCAAAGGTTCAATTGCGCTCGCGTCAGCCGACATGCGCCGCCGGGTCTAATTTACCGGCGCGGCGAGCGCAATTCCCAGCGCTGCGTCTATTCCGCCGGCACCGCAACCGGTTCGCGCACCCTGTTGGCCCGGGCGCTGCCGGCGAACAGCAGGCTGAGCAGCCACAGCCCGCCGCCGGCACCAGCATCAGGTGGGTGCCTGGCGTCGATCGTCCGGACAGTACAAAGGCGAATGCGATCGGTCCGTCGGCGACTCATCCTCGCCCTTGTCGGCTCGCCTAGCCGATGATGCAGCACGCGGCGGCCATGCCACGCGGGGCTGTCCCACGCCGCGCAACGCAATTGCCGATCAACGGAAGAGGGGCTGGCCGTTGAGCATTGAGCCAGGTCCGGGACGGGGTCAGCCGAGCACCACCGCGACATCGCCCTCGGCGAGCGCCTCGCCCTCGGCGACGAGGATTTCCTTGACCACGCCCGCGCGCGGCGCGAGCAGCGGGATCTCCATCTTCATCGATTCGAGGACGATCAACGTATCTTCCGCGCCAACTTCGTCGCCGACCGCGACTTCGATCTTCCAGACCGAGCCGGCAATCTCGCTCCTGACCCGCAGATCGGCCATCGCCCCTCGCGCCGTGCCGGCGGACGAGCATTCCGCCGGCCGGCAAATTACCTTAACTTCGTCGGCAATCCACCGGCGAAAGAATAGGGAGGCTGCCATGCCCGACGGTGACGACAAGCTCCGCCGCAGCACCACCGAGGACGACATCACCGCGGAAGTGCTGGCCCGCTTTGCCGCGACCCCCGATCCGCGGCTCAGACGGATCATGCTGGCGCTGATCCGGCACCTGCACGAGTTTGTCGAGGAGGTCGAGCTGACCGAGGCCGAATGGTTTCAGGCGATCGAAATCCTGACCGAAGCGGGCAAAATGTGCAGCGACAAGCGGCAGGAGTTCATCCTGTTCTCGGATACGCTCGGCGTCTCGATGGTGGTCGACCTGATCGGCCACCGCAAACCCGAGGGTGCGACCGAATCGACCGTGTTTGGCCCGTTCCATCGCTTGGGCGCGCCGGAGCTGCCGCCCGGCGGCAATATCGCGCATCGCGACACGACCGGCATCCCGGCCCTGGTCGGCGGCCGCGTGCTCGACCTCGACGGCAAGCCGATCGCCGGCGCCGTGCTCGACGTGTGGCAGACCCAGTCGAACGGGCTCTACGATTCGCAGGACCAGAGCCTCGATGGGCTGCATATGCGCGGCAAGTTCACCACCGACCCCGAAGGGCGCTACCTGATCCGCACGGTGCGGCCGGTCAATTATCCGATCCCGTCGGACGGGCCGGTCGGCGCGATGCTCAAGGCGACCGGACGCCACCCGTGGCGCCCGGCGCATATCCATTTTGTCGTCACGGCCGACGGTTACGAGGCGGTGACGACGCACATCTTCGACCGCAGCGAC
>JAFAWI010000065.1 GCA_019241915.1 Alphaproteobacteria bacterium | reverse complement strand
CGCCACCGACAGCGAAAATTCGACGACCCGTGCCGTCTCGCCGGCGAGCACCGCATCGGTTGCCGCCAAGACGGCAGGGTTGCGCAGCAGTGCCGCGAGATCGGCCCCCTCGGCTACGGTGCCCACGAGCATCGCGGCCGCGCGGTTTGCGCGCAGCACGCGGCGCTGCGCGTCGAGTAGGATTTCGGGGTCCGGAATCGCGGCAAACACCGCCTCGGCAGCAGCGAGAGCCGCTTCGGCCCGCGCCGCTCGCTCGCGCCAACCGCGCGCCAGGCGAAGCGCCGCTTGCCATAACGCGGTTACGGCTGGGACGGTACGGCGCAACCGCCGCTGAATCGCCACCTCGGCCCCGATGTCTCCGTCCGCGCCGAGCGCGGCCATTGCGTCCTGCACCGCGGTCAGCGATGTGACGAACGGGATCATCCCCACGGCCAGCGCGACCAGGACCGCAACCGCGCCGCACAGTGCCGCCACCGGATCGAGCCGCCGCGCCGCGACCAGCACCGCGAGCACCGCGACCGTCGGCAACGCCAGCGCGAGCGCGACGAGCGGCACGCGGCGCAGCCCGCGCGGAGCCCGCGCCTCGCGCCCTCTCACCCGTCGCGGCCAGGCCGAGCCCGGCCAACGTGGAACCTCGGCCGGAAAAGGCCGAGGCAGCGCCAGGCAGAGCCAGTTGTCGGGGTCAGTTTTCGCTCACCCCACCATCGTGCGCGGCGAGCGCCGCCAGATTGACAAGATCGGAGACGGTTGCGCCGATATTGACGATCTGTACCGGCCGCGCGAGGCCCATCAACAGCGGTCCGATCACCGTCCCGCCGCCCAGATGGGCAAGCAGCTTGGCGCTGATGTTGGCGCTGTGCAGGTCGGGCATGACCAAGATGTTGGCGGCGCCGGCCAGCCGGCAGAACGGGTAGAGCCGGCGCATCAGTCCGGCGTCGAGCGCCACATCGGCGCTCATTTCGCCGTCGTATTCGAAATCGACCCCGCGCGCGTCGAGCAGGGCCACCGCCTCGCGGATGCGCTGGGCGCCTTCGCCCATCGGGTTGCCGAAATTCGAGTACGACAGCAGCGCCACGCGCGGCTCGAGGCCCAGTTCGCGCGCTTTTGCGGCCGCCTCGACGGCAATCCCCGCCAACTGTACGGGGTTCGGATTCTCGTGCACCAGCGTATCGGCCAACAGCACAGTGCGCTGGCGCGCCAGCAGCACGGTGAGGCCGAACATCTCGCAGCCCGGTTTCATTTCGATGACGCGCGTTACCTCGTCGAGCACATCGAACGAGTTGCGGGTCACCCCGGTGACCATCGCGTCGGCGTCACCGCAGGCGACCATGCACGCGGCGAACACGTTGCGGTCGAGATTTACCAGCCGCTGGCAGTCGCGGTAGAGCATGCCGCGGCGCTGCTGGCGCTTGTAGAGGAATTCGGTGTAGCGCTGGTTGCTGCGCGATAGCCGCGCGTTGTGGATTTCGAGTGCGCCCGCGGCGCTAAGACCGGTCGCCGCCATCGTCGCGTGGATGCGGTCCTCGCGCCCGACGAGGATCGGCGTGCCATAGCCGCTGCTGGCGTATTGCAGCGCGGCGCGGATCGTCATCTCCTCCTCGCCCTCGGCGAAGACGACGCGTTTCGGATCGCGCTGCACCTTCTCGAAGATCAACTCGAGGCTGGCCGCTGCGGGATTGAGGCGGCCGCGCAGGCTGCGCTTGTAGGCAGGCATGTCGAGGATCGGCTTGCGCGCCACACCGGAATCCATCGCCGCCTGCGCCACCGCCGACGGCACCGCCCAGATGAGACGCGGATCGAACGGCGCCGGAATGATGTATTCGGGGCCGTAACGCAGCCGCTGGCCGGCATAGGCGGCCGCAACCTCGTCCGGCACGTCCTCGCGCGCCAGCCGCGCCAGCGCCTGGGCCGCTGCGATCTTCATCGCATCGTTGATCGCTGTCGCGCGCACATCGAGCGCCCCGCGAAAAATAAACGGAAACCCGAGCACGTTGTTGACCTGGTTCGGGTAATCGGACCGGCCGGTGGCGATGATCGCGTCGGGCCGCACGGCGCGCGCGTCTTCCGGCGTGATCTCGGGATCGGGGTTGGCCATCGCAAAGATGATCGGCTTGTCGGCCATGGCCTTGACCATGTCCTGGGTGACCGCGCCCGCGGCGGACAGGCCATAAAAGACGTCGGCGCCCTCCATCGCCTCGGCCAGCGTCCGCGCCGAGGTCTCGACCGCGTGCGCCGACTTCCACTGGTTCATCCCGTCGGTGCGGCCGCGGTAGACGACGCCGCGGGTGTCGCAGAGCACTACGTTGTTGGACGGCAGCCCCATCGTCTTCAACAGCTCGACGCAAGCGATCGATGCGGCGCCCGCGCCGTTGACCACCATCTTGATGTCGCGCAGCTCGCGCCCGGTCAGATGCAACGCGTTGATCAGGCCGGCGGTGGCGATGATCGCGGTCCCGTGCTGGTCGTCGTGAAACACCGGGATGTCGAGCAGCTCGCGCAGCCGGTCCTCGATCACAAAGCACTCGGGGGCGCGGATGTCTTCGAGGTTTATGCCGCCAAACGACGGGTGCAGGAAACGGACGCAGTTGACGAATTCGTCGACGTCCCTGGTGTCGATCTCGAGGTCGATCGAATCGATGTCGGCGAAACGCTTGAACAGCGCCGCCTTGCCCTCCATCACCGGCTTCGCGGCGAGCGCGCCGAGGTCGCCGAGGCCGAGAACCGCCGTGCCGTTCGAGATCACCGCGACGAAATTGCCTTTCGAGGTGTAGTCGAACGCCGCATTCGGCTCACGCTGGATCGCCAGGCAGGGATAGGCGACTCCCGGCGAATAGGCGAGCGACAGGTCGCGCTGCGTGACCAGCGGCTTGTGCGGCGCGATCGACAGCTTGCCGGGCCGCCCGTCGGCGTGGAATTGCAGGGCATCGTCTTCGGTGGCGTTGATCTTGCCGGTGTCCATCGACCGGTATCCCTCGCGCGGCTTCTCTTTTAAGGGCGAGCGGCAAGTCTAGGCGCGGGCCGCCGCGCCGTCAAAG
>JAFAWI010000158.1 GCA_019241915.1 Alphaproteobacteria bacterium | reverse complement strand
CGCGCTCGGCGCAAGCCGCCTGGCCGCCGGCACCGTGTGCGATACCTGCTGCGAGACGGCCTGGGACATGACGGTGGGCCCGGTGGGCGGCGCCGATCCCGAAACGGTCGACGACAGCGACCTCATCGTCGCCTGGGGCGCCGACCTCGTCGCCACAAATGTGCATTTCTGGGCGCGGGTCGAGGCGGCGCAGCGGCGCCGCGTCAAGCTTGTCGTGATCGATCCGCGCCGCAGCCGCACCGCGGCGCGCGCCGATGTGCACTTGCCGATCCGGATCGGCACCGACGCGGCGCTGGCGCTTGGGGTCATGCACATCCTGGCGCGCGACGGATTGGTCGACCGCAACTACATTGCCGCCCGGACCCTCGGGTTCGACCGACTCGAAGCCGAGGTGCTGCCGCGCTTCGCGCCGGACCGCGTCGCCGCCATCACCCGGCTTGCCGTCGCCGAGATCGAAGGTTTCGCGGCGATGTACGGCGCGGCCAAATGCTCGTTCATCCGGCTCGGCGAGGGGATGACGCGGCTCGCGCGCGGCGGCGAGGCGCTGCGCGCGGTGGCGCTGTTGCCTGGGATCACCGGCGCCTACGGCCGGCGCGGCGGCGGCGCGCTGCTGCTGACCGCGGCCTCGTGCGCGCTCGACTACGGCGCGATCCGCCGTCCGTCTGGGCCCCTAGCGACGCGCACGGTCAACCATCTGCGGCTGGGCGATGCGCTGCTCAACCTGAAGGACCCGCCGATCCGCGCGCTCTTCATCGCCGCGAACAATCCGGCGGTGACCAACCCCGACGCGGGCGCGGTGCGGCGCGGCCTCGCGCGCGACGACCTGTTCACCGTCGTCCACGACCCGTTCATGACCGCGACCGCGCGTTATGCCGATATCGTGCTGCCGGCGACAACCTATCTCGAAACCGCGGATTTCTACCGCGCCTACGGCACCTACTACGCGCAATACGCCCCGGCGGCGGTGCCGCCGCAGGGCGAGGCGTGGTCGAACCTGCAGCTGGCGCAACAACTGGCGCGCTGCCTCGGACTCACCGATGCGGTGTTCCGCCAGACCGTGCCGGAGTTGCTCGACAGGCTGCTCGCCGGCGCGGAGACGGCCGCCGGGCCGCTCGACATCGAAGCGGCGCGGTCCGGCCGTCCGGTCAACATCGCCCCGCGCGGCGGCCAGCAATTCCGCACGCCCTCCGGCAAGCTCGAATTCTATTCCGAGCAGTTGGCGGCACAGGGCCTCGCGCCAATGCCGGACTGGCAGCCCGATCCCGACGAGGAAAGCGATGCGGCGCGCTGGAAGCTGCGGTTGTTGACCGCGCCGGGCTATTTCCAAGCGCATACCGCCTATGCCGGGGTCGATTTTTTGCGCCGGCGCGAGGGGCCGCCGGTCTGCGTTTTGCACCCGGACGATGCCGCGGCACGCGGTCTCGCCAATGGCGCCAAGGTACGGCTGCACAACCAGCATGGCGCAGTTGGCCTCACGCTCAAGGTCAGCGACGAGGTGCGCCCGGGTGTGGTTCTGGTGCCGGGCCAGCGCTCCGACGAGGAGACCGGCGCCGGCACGATCAACATGCTGGTCTCCGACCGGTATACCGACCTCGGCGAGGGCGCGACTTACCAGAGCACGTTCCTTGAGGTCGAGGCGTGGACCGAACAGCCGTCGGCTCTGCGGTTTAGAACTTGAAGGTGATATTGGCGTCGAGAAACGTCGTGACGTGGCCGCCGGCGGTGCGGATCGCCGACGCAGGATCGAAGATGCCGAATTCGAACAGCGTCAGCAGGTGCGGCGTGATCGCCCAGGTGACGCGCAGGTCCGACTGGCGGCCGATCGCCCGGCCCGGCGCCAGCACAGTCGCCGCATAGTTGTTCTGGCCGCTGCCGCCCGGCCACGGCGCGCCGGTATAGATCGCGTCGGCCTCGGAATAGCGCCACAGCCAAGAGTGGTAGTACTCCGCCGTCACCGTCTCGGTCGGGCGAATACTGATGCGCGGCGCTATGTCATAGAAGTTGGTCGGCGCGAACTCGTTGTTCGGCGCGTAATATTGCGTGTTCGGGTACATCGGCTGGTAGGTGTTCAGCGTGCCGCCGCCGGCGCCGCCCGAGGCGATATCGAGATGGGCGCCGATGCGCGGCTTCCACGGCAGGCCGTGAAACGTGTAGCCGGTGTCGGTATTGCCGGCAAACGCGACAACGGCGCGCCGAGAATAGCTGCCGATCTGGTATGCGGCTTGCCAGTCGTAATCGAAGTCGCCCCAGTCGCCGTACCCGCGCAGCCCGAACGTGTCGCGGTGGTCCTGGCTCGAAACAAAGCCAGCGCCGGTCGCGGCGACGATCCGCGCACCCGTCAGCAGGGCCCGGTCGTCATAGACGCCGGACCCCTTGCCACCGGTGCCCGGCGCCGTGCGCCAGCCGAAATAGAATGCGTCGAGCGAGGTCTTGCCGTCGCTGCCGGCGAAGCCCCAGCGCGGCAGGTCGTAGCTGCCGTAGCCTCCCCACAAATTGGTGTGCGCGTTGTCGCGGTCCTGCAGCACGCCGTTCTGAAAGACCACGACGTTGTAAAGAAATGCATCGACGCGGGCGAACCCCCAGTCTTGGTAGGCGCGAAAGCCGTCGAAGACCGGTGACGGCAGATTGGTCGAAACATTGGCGCGCACCTGCAGATCGTTGCCGAAATAGATCTGCTGGCGGCCGGCGCGAAACCCGGTCTTGGTCGCATCGCCGGTCTCGTAGACTTCGCCAAAGCCGTTCACCAGCGCCAGATCGTTGCGCAGGTTGCCGGGGATCGGACTGCCGACGTCGTGGCCGGTTTCCTGACCGTGATAGAGGTCGGCGTAAACGCGCAGGTTGGGGCCGAGGTGCAGGTCGCCACCCAGCTCATAGCGCTGCTTGTAGAGCTGGTTGCTCGACGTCCCGGTGGCGGCTGTAAAAATCGGTACCTTGGCGGGCGTGGCTCCGGTCGCGATATTAAAGTTCTTGTGGTCGGTGTTGTCGTAACGGAACCGCGTTTCGCCGTTGAGCGTCAGGTAAACTGTCCCATCGGTGTCGAGCGGGATGTACTTGAGCGGGTCGAAATAGTCGGCCGATAGCGCCGGGTCGCGCAGGTAGCGGTAATCCTCCTCGTAGCGCTCGAGGTAGGAATTGCCGCGCCCCGGGCCTTTGCCCTTGTAGAACAGCGGCGCGGCCTGGCCTTCGTGCGGCGGCAGTTCGGGGCTCTGCTGCGCCAGAGCCGGGCCGTGCATGGCGGCCCCCGCGACCAGCGCCGCCGCAAGAGCGCGAGAGTTCATTCGCTGCAGGTCAGGGCGTCGCCAACCCGGAAACGTAATCGGCCAGCGTCCCGATATCGGCGTCGCTCAGGCCCTGCACCGCCGAAGTCATATTGCCGTCGATGTCGCCGCGCGTGCCGGCGCGGAACGCCTCGAGCTGGGCGGTCAGATAGTCGATGTGCTGAGCCGCGATGCGCGGCACGCTCTGCTGCCCCGGCAGCCCGGGCGCGTGGCACTGGATGCAAAGCCGCCGCTGCGTCAGCTCGGGACCGGCGGCGAGCGCGGCTGCGCTCGACTGCCGCGCCGGCCGCCACGGCTTCAGGCTGCTGTAGTAGGCGGCGAGATTGCCCAGATCGTCGTCGGTCAACGTTGCGGCAATCGGTTCCATCACCTCCGACGGCCGGTGCTTGGCACGGAATTGGTAGAGCGCCAGGACGATATAGTCGTTCCACTGGCCGCCGATCGACGGCACCACCGGCTGCTCCGAGATCCCGTCCTTGCCGTGGCAGGCGACGCAGACTTCCTCGGCCTTCTGTTTCCCGGCCGCGGCGTCGTACCCGGCGGCCGGCGCGGCGGTCAGCAACGAGGCGCCGAGCGTCGCCGCGCTGACGAACCGGGCGAACCTCACGTCTTCTTGTAGCTGATGCGGTAGATCGCGCCGTTCCAATCGTCGGAGACCAGCAACGCGCCGTCCGGCATCACCTGGACATCGACAACCCGCGCCAGGATGTTCTGCCCGTCGAGCAGGCCGGTCATGAACGGCTCCGACTTCACCACCTTGGTACCGCTCGGGTCGAGCATGACGCGGGTCAGGTTGTAGCCCGATTTCTCGGTTTTGTTCCACGAGCCGTGTTCGGCAACGATGATGTTGTTCTTCCAGTCGGCCGGGAACATCGCGCCGGTGTAAAAGCGCATGCCGAGCGAGGCGACGTGCGGGCCGAGCTTGACGTCGGGCGGCACAAAATCGGCGCAGCTCGCATACTTGCCGTAAACCGGGTCGAGCGTGTCGCCTTGATGGCAGAACGGATAGCCGAAATTCTGCCCTTTGGCGGTGGCATGGTTGAGTTCGTCGGACGGGGTGTCCTCGCCGAGCCAGTCGCGGCCGTTGTCGGTAAACCACAGCTGCTTGGTGACCGGGCTGAACGCCATGCCGACGCTGTTGCGCACGCCCTGCGCATAGATTTCGAGGAGATGCTTGTCCGGCTGAACGCGCAGGATCGCCGCCTGGATATAGGTCGGCATCGTGATGTTGGTCGGTGCGCCCTGGTTAAAGTAGAGCCAGCCGTCCGGCCCCATCGTCATAAACTTCCAGAAATGTCCGTCCTGGTGCGGCAGCCCATCGATCACGACTTTTGCTTCGGGCGGCTTGTCGAGGTTGTCCTCGATATTGTCGTAGCGCAAGATGCGCTCGCGCTCGGCGACAAACAGCGTGCCGTTGGCAAAGGCGATGCCGTTCGGCGAGTTCAGGCCGGTGAGGATCTTCTTGACTTCGCGCTGCCCGCCTTTGTCGACAATGGCAAAGACGCCGTCATGCGTCCGCTGACCGACGAACACGGTGCCCTTGGCGCCGACGGCCATTGACCGTGCTTCCTGCAGGTCGCCCGCCCACAGCTCGACCTTGAAACCAGGCGGCACCTTGAAGCGGTCGACCGGGATATCCTTGGCCGGGTGGCCCAGCATATTGGCGACATTCGGATGGAGCGGCGAGTTCTTCTGCTCCGGCGTCATGCCCTCCATCCACGAGGGCTGGCCCTCCGCCTGCGGCGTATGGAGGCCGAGCGTCGGCGCCTGCGCCGCGGCGGGCGCCTGCGCCGCGGGTACCGCAGGGGCGGGCGGCGCCGCCGCGGGCGATGGCGGCGTCTGCGCCAGCCCCGTCGCCGCTTGCAGCCCGATCAGCGCCGCGCTTGCGGCCAAGGCCGCCATACCGATGCGTCCGATAGCCATGGCTTGGTCCTCCCTGCGTAAGCACGGCGGCGCCGCCGCTCAACTTATGCGCTTATTGTATGCGCGAGCCGGGCCATCACTCAAGCTGCAGGCGGCGGGTTTGACCGCTAAGTTTGTCCGAGCGCGGGCGTCGTTATCCGATACCGTCTCGCTACGGCCTTACCCGGTTCAGGGGCCCTCAAGCACATGCCGATGCGTGACGCGCAGGCGGACATCAACAGGCGGGGGCGACCGACCGGTCCGGGCGAACAACCGCGACCACACCTACCGGCTCGATCTGCGCCAGGGGCCCGGCGTCGCGTGACCGGCGGCATCGTTATCGCGGCGCC
>JAFAWI010000171.1 GCA_019241915.1 Alphaproteobacteria bacterium | reverse complement strand
ATCGGCCTGATGGCCGGACGCCTCGACGGCAAGATCGCGCTCGTCACCGGCGCTTCGCGCGGCATCGGCGCCGCCGTCGCCGAGCGGTTCGCCGGCGAGGGTGCGCATGTCGTCCTCGCGGCGCGCACCGTCGGCGGCCTCGAAGAGATCGACGACAGGATCCGTGCGGCGGGCGGTGCGGCGACACTGGTGCCGCTCGACCTGCGCGACTTCGTCAAGATCGACGAACTTGCGGCCGCGCTCTACGAGCGATACGGGCGGCTCGACATCCTCGTCGGCAACGCCGCCGAGTTCGGCACCTTCTCGCCGCTCGGTCACATCGCCCCAAAAGAGTGGGGCGAGGTTGTCGACCTCAACCTGACCGCCAATTGGCGGCTGATCCGCGCGATGGACCCGCTGCTGCGAGCCGCGCCGCACGGCCGCGCGATTTTTGTGACGAGCGGCATCGTCCGCGCGCCGCGCGCCTATTGGGGCCCCTACGCCGCGACCAAGGCGGCGCTCGAAGTGCTGGTCAAAACCTACGCCGCCGAAATCGCCTCAACGCGGGTCCGCGCCAACCTGATCGGCCCCGGTGCGGTGCGGACGCGGCTGCGCGCGCGGGTTTTCCCCGGCGAGGACCCGGCAACCCTGCCGCCGCCGGAAACCGTCGCCGAGGCGTTCCTTCGCCTTGCGCTGCCCGATTGCGAGCGCAACGGCGAGATCGTCAACGCCAGCGATCTCGTCGACAGCCAATCGCACGCATGACGATTCAGCCGCGCGCGTACGGGTTTTCCCCCTTGCGCACCATCAGGCGGATCGGCGTGCCCGGCAGCCCAAAATCCTCGCGCAGCGCATTGACCAGATAGCGGCGGTAACTGTCCGGCAGTTCACCGGGCTTCGAGGCAAAGAGCGCGAAGGTTGGCGGTCGCGTGTTCGCCTGGGTGATGTAACGCAGCTTGAGCCGCCGCCCGGCGGCAAGCGGCGGCGGGTGGTGCTGCTGGATGCCGTCTAGCCAGCGGTTCAGCGCCGGGGTCGACAGCCGTTTGTTCCAGAGCTCGTCCACGTCGAGCACCGCCTGCATCAGCGCCTCGAGGCCGGTGCCGGCAAGGCCCGAGACCGGCACCAGCGCCACGCCGTGCAGCTGGGCGAGCGACGCCGTAATCCGGTCGCGCAGTTGCCGCAGCGCTGCCGGCTTGTCGCCGACCGCATCCCATTTGTTCGCCGCGAGCACCAGCGCCCGCCCCTCTTCGGCAACCATGTTGGCGATCGTCAGGTCCTGCCGTCCGAACGGTTCCAGCGCGTCGAGCACGAGGACGACCGTGCCGGCGAAGCGGATCGTCCGCAGCGTGTCGGCGACCGACAGCCGTTCGAGCCGCTGTTCGACCCGCGCTCGCCGCCGCAGCCCGGCCGTGTCGACGAGCCGGATCGCCCGGCCGCGCCATTCCCAATCGAGCGCGATCGAGTCCCGCGTGATGCCCGGCTCCGGTCCCGTCAACAACCGGTCCTCGCCGATCAGCCGGTTGACCAGTGTCGATTTGCCGACATTGGGCCGCCCGACAATCGCCAACTGCAGCGGGCGCCGGCCCGCCTCACGCGCGGACGAGATCGACTGCATGACCGACGCGAAGGGACGCAGGCGCTCGTAAAGCTCGCCAAACCCCTCGCCGTGCGCGGCCGACAGCGGAACCGGCTCGCCGAGCCCCAACACATAGGCCTCGCCGACCGCACTCAGTTCGCTCCGTCCCTCGGCCTTGTTGGCGACGAGGATCACCGGCTTGCCGCCGCGGCGCAGCCAATCGGCAAAATGCTTGTCGGCCGCGGTCACCCCCTTGCGCGCGTCGATCAGGAGAAGCACGACGTTGGCCAGGTCGAGCGACCGCTCGGTCTGCGTCTGCATGCGGCCGGCCAGTGTTTCGGGCGCCGCCTCTTCCAGACCGGCGGTGTCGATGACGCGGAATTCGAGGTCGGCGATGCTGCCGTCGCCCTCACGACGGTCGCGCGTCACCCCCGGCGCGTCGTCGACCAGCGCCAACCGCCGGCCGACCAGGCGGTTGAAGAGGGTCGACTTGCCGACGTTCGGCCGGCCCAATATGGCGACCGTAAAGCCCATCTCGTCCTGCCGCTGCTCAGCGATAGGCCGAAAGATTGGCGTCATCGGTCAGCAAATAAAGCGTGCCGTCGGCGATGACCGGGCCAAGATAGCACTTATCCGAGAAGCTGGTCTGCCACGCCAGCTTGCCGTCCTGCGGCGACAGGAACATCGCAACGCCCGTCGACGACAGCACGATCAGCTGATTGCCGGCGAGCACCGGCCCTGCCCAGGTGATCGGGTCCTTCTTCTTTTCGATGTTTTCGTATTCCGGCAGCGTCGAGGCCCACCGCACCTTACCCTCGTTGCGGGTCAGACAGACCAGCTCGTTGTCGTTCGCCAGCAGGAAGACCGCGTCGCCCGCGCACCAGGGCTGATGGCTGCTGCCCAACTCCTGCTCCCAAACATGCGCCCCGGTACGCAGCTCGATCGCCGTCATGCGGCCGCTGTGGCTGAGCGCGAACACCCGGCCACGGTCGATCACCGGCCGGCCGTGGATATCCGCCATTGCCGACACCGCATCCGAGACGCGGCCTGAGGCGAGGTTCTCCGACCACACCGCCTTGCCGTTTTCGACGCGCAGCGCGTAGAGCTCGCCGGAATTATAGGCGACGACGACAATCTCGCCCTCCACGGCCGGGCTGGCGTTGCCGAGCAGCCCGGTGGTCTCCGGGATGCCGTTATGAGACCACTGGCGGCGCCCGTCGGCGGCGGCGAGCGCGACCAGCTCGTTGTCGACGGTCACCACGAAGATGCGGTTGTCGGCAACGGTGGGCTGCGCATGGATCGGCGAACCGACATTTTGCCGCCAGACGATCTTGCCGTCGTCGGGGTTGACCGCCAGGACATCGGCGTACCCGGTCGTTACATAAAGCCGCTTGTTCCAAAAGCACGGGCCGCCGCCGAACGCATTGCCGCGCTGCTTGTCGGGTTTGAGGTCGGTCTGCCAGAACTGCTTGCCGGTTGCCGGGTCCAGCGCGCTCAGCTGAACCCCGCCGTCCATCGCGAAGACGCGGCCATCCGCGATGACCGGCTGCGACATCACCTTGGTATAGCGCGCGGTGCCGTCGCCAATCCCGGTCTGCCACACGCGCTTGACCTGCGCCGCGAGCGCCGGGTTGCCCATCGAGTGGGCCGGGTTGCCGCCCGGTTCCGCCCATTCGCGGTTCAGCGTCGGCGGCGGCAGCGCAACCGGCTGATTTGCCAGAGCCGGGTCTGGCTGAATGCGCCGATCGAGCCCCAGCACCGAGATGCGGTCGCCCGGCAGCCGGTTCTTTTTTTCGCCGCCGAAAATGTCGCACCCGCCGCCGGCGAGCGCGGCAGCCATCGTCGCGACGAAGCGGCGGCGGTTCATCGGCGCCCCTGGCGATGGCTCAGGGCGCGAGCACCGCAGCCATCTCCGCGGCGCGAGTGCGCGCGCCCTCCGGCGCGGAGAGATCGTCGGCGAGCTTTTTGTAACGGTCGAGCGCGCCGGCCTTGTCGTTGGCCTTGAGCAGCGCCGCCGCGGTGAGTTCAAGGGCGCTCGCGCGCCACGGGTTGCCGTTGTCGGTCAGCGGCTTCAGCCGGTCGATCACGATCTGCGGTTCGCTGCTGGCAAAACCGGTCATCACCGACAACAGCGTCGCCGCGTCGCGCAGCTCAGGGTCGAGCTGCGCGTTGGCGGCGAGCTTGTCGTAGGCTGCGGCCGCGGCTTTGGCGTCGCCCCCCTTGGCGACAAGATCGGCCGCTTCGAATTCGGCGAGCGGCGCGTAGCTGCCGCCCTCGTCGGCAACCGATGTGAAGACCTTCGCGGCCTCGGCGTCCTTGCCGTCGCGCAGCAACGACATCGCCGCGGCATATCGTACCGATTGGGCCTGGCGCGCCGTGAGCTGGTGATTGCGCCAGGCGACGATCCCGCCAGCGACCGCCAATGCGACGACCAGCGCGACGATTACATAACGGCCGTAGAGCCGCCAAAGCTTGAGCAGATTGTCGCGGCGCAGCTCTTCGTCGATTTCCCGGAAAATGTCGCTCACAAGCACCCCGACGCGCCGCGATTGCGCGGTTGGCTAGCACATTTGCCGGGCCGAGGCGAGCCAAACAGCTTTGCTGCGTCGAGCTGCGCGAGAGCGCTGGACGGTGCTGCCGAAATCGTCAAAATTGCAATTGCATGACATTGGGCGGCGGTCGACGATGGTCAGTACAAGCGCGACGGTATTGCCTCTGCGGGACTACCGGTCGGGCCGCCGGCCCCAATTTTTTACGCGCGGCGAATTGAACCAGCTGCTCGGGCTTTACAGCCGCAACGTCGCCCGCGGCGTGTGGCGCGACTATGCGATCGACCATCGCGACGGGCGCGCGCTGTTCTCGGTGTTCCGGCATACGCAGGAAGGCCCGATCTATACCGTGGTCAAGACGGTGTCGTCCGGGACCGCCGCCGCCGAGTTCGTCGTGATGAGCGGCCGCCAGCGCCTGCGCAGCGGCGCGACTTTGGCGGAGGCGCTGACCTTCTTCCGCGGCAAGCTGTCGCTGGTTGCCGGCTAACGACGGCGCGGCAGCATCCGCTCGAAAATTCCGTCGCGCCGCACCAGCAAGTGCGCCAGCGCGGCGGCGGCGTGCAGCGCGACAAGAGCGTAAACCAGGAACTGCCCGACCAGATGCACCGCGATCGCTGTCTGCGATAACCGCCCGCTTTCCGGGACCAGCGGCGGGATCGAAAAAAGACCGAAGAATCGCAGCGGCCGGCCGGCTGCGGCGAGACCGACATAGCCGCTAAGCGGCATCGCCAAGAACAGCAGCCGCAAGACCGCATGCGTCGCGCGCGCCAAGCCTGCCTCGAGACGGCTCAGCAGCGGCCGCAGCGGCGGCGGCCGGTGGATCAGACGGCGGCCGCTCCACCACCCCATGAGCACGAGGATGACGATGCCGCACGACGCGTGCAGCGCAATCGCCCAGCCGCGCGCGTCGCTGCCGTGCGGCGCGATAAGCATGCCCCAGGCGAGGCCGACCGTGACGGCGGCAAGGATCGCGCTGCCCCAGTGCAGCCCGCGAGCCACCCTGTCGTAACCCGCCGCAGCGGTTTCGGAACCGATGCGCCCGGTCACTGGTGCCGACGAAAATGCCGCTCTGCCTCGGCCAGCCGGCACCAGGCTTCGGCAAGGCAGAGCGCGGCTTCGAATTCCGCCAGGCGCTCCGCCAGGGGCCGTTCCCCCATCGAAGCCGCGGCGACGGCCGCCAACGCCGCCTGCTCGCAGCCCGCCCACAAATAGCGGATACCGGGCGCCGGCGGGTCGAGCGCCGCGAACGCACCCTCGACCGCCGCCACCCGCTCGCCGACGCCACCGGTCCGGGCGCGAAGCTCGTCGCGCACCGCCGCAGCCAACGGTTCGAGGGCCGCGTCGCCGTCGAGCCGCGTTTGGCGCAGCGCCCGATCGAGGGCCGGCGCCAGCCGCGTCTTCGGCACCGGCGGCTGCGCCGGCACTTGCGCGGCCGGCATCGCCCGGGGCGGTTCGTAGCGCAGCATCAGGCTGTGGATCGCGTTAAGGATCAGACGCCACGCCGGCGGATCGAGCGGCCGATAATGCCGGAGCATTTCGGTCATGGCTGCGGCGCCGGCGATCGGCAGGTAACGCGGCACATAGGTGTCGAACGCGATGTACTTGCGCACCAGATCGCCCATTTCCGGATGGGCCGAAAACAGGATCGCACGTCCGCGCCGGGTCTCGGCGCGCAGGATCGCGCAGTGACCGTACATCTCGCGGCGAAACAATCCGTCGTCCAGCGGGTTGGCGACGAACAGATGGCCGGGCATGACCAGCCGGTCGAACTGTCCTGCCGCCGACACCGCGCGGTCGAGCTCGCTGAAGATCGGGCCATGGTAGTACGGCATGTCGAGCGTCGGCGGGCAGCCGAAACCGAGGCTGTCGGGCCCCAACACAACGCTGACGATGCCGACGCCGGTGTGCAGCGTCTCATGGGTGTAGACCGGCCGGACCAGCGCGGCATTGGTCCATCCGGGCCGGCCGGCCGAGAGATAGAACGCGCCGCCGCCCGAGCCGATCGCGGCGCCGTGCCCCGCCAGGAACTCGCGCACCGCGGCGTCGGCGCCGGCGACCCCATCGGCCCTGTCGAGCCCCCACATCGGAAAGTCACCCGGCAACACCAGGAGATCGAACCGTTGCAGCCCCCCTGCGGCGATTGCGGCGGCGTCGATCAGTTCGAAATCGAAGCCGAGCCGTGCCAAGGCAATCGCATAATACCAGGCGAAGGGCGGCAAGGACGGTGTTCCCACGAACAGCGCCACCCGCGGATGGGCGAGCGCGACGGCATCGTCCGGCAGCGCCCCCCGCCAGCGCTCCGCGGCGACGCCGAACGCGGCGAGCCGGCCTTCGGCCGCGTCGTCGGCCTCGCAAAGATAATCCCCCGGCTCATGCGCCGGCCCGCTCGCGCCGAGCCACCACAAACTCGCCCCGTGGGCGGCCAGCCGGTTTGCCGCCAGCGCCACGTCGAAGCTGTCCGAGTTGAGGCGCCAGGCGAGATGGAGCAGCATGCGCTAGCGTCTCGCCCCGGGCGCTGCCCGGCGGTCGTTTTCAGAATTTGCCGCGGCAACCCCAGCGCTTCCCGTAGTTGCGGGATCACGGGGCAATCGCCGGACCATGACGATGGCCATCGGATGCTAGCCGGGAAACGAAACCTCGACCCGGCCGAGCCGGCCGAAATCGGCAACGATCTCCGCCCCCGGCCCGGTAAAGACGAGGCCGGTATGCGTGCCGGTGGTGATCACCGTGCCAGCCGCGACGCCACCCCGGCGGTTGGCGTGGGCGGCCGCAGCGACCAGCAGCTCGATCGGCGTGCCGGCGCTGAGCCCGGTGCAGTCGGCAAAGGGCTTGCCATCGGCGGTCACCGTGATCGGCGGGTGCGCCAGGTCGATGCCGTCCCAATTTGCGGCCGCCGGGCCATAAACCAACGCGCCGTTGTTCTGGTTGTCGGCCAATGCGAGCAGCCGGTCGACCGAGCGGAAATCCTGGTAGCGCGAATCCACCACCTCGATCGTCGGATGCAGCGAAGCGGCCGCGAGCACCTCCTCCCTTGTGTACGCGCGCGGGCGGGCCGGCAATGCGTGGTTAAAGCGGAAGCCGATCTCGCATTCGATGGCGATCAGCTTGAAATTCTTCGCCGGCAGCCGCGCCGGACTGGGTACAACCATGGAGGCAAAGATCGGCGCCGCGAAATGGCCGCCAAGCGGCGAGAGGCCGACCTTCCACCCGCCGATCTTCTCGCCGAGCTTGGCGATCACCGCATCTTGAATCTCATACGCCTCGCCCTCCGATCGCGGGATCGCATCGGCGGGCAACGAGGCGATCGGCGATCCTTTGCGCGCGCCGACGAGGGCGCTGGCGGCACGATCGATCTCTTCGGGGGTCATTTCGCGTTTCTCCTAGGCGATGGGATCAACCCCCGGCGCGTGAAGCGCGGCCTCAAAGGACGCACACGTGTCGGCGCCGTACCCTACCGCTGGCCGAGAAATTCAAGCGCCGCGGCGACGCCGCCGCTTTTGTGCGGGACTCTGGCCGCCGCCAAGCCCATCTCGACGCCGCACAGCGTGCCGCACAGCATCAGGTCGTTGAAATGCCCGAGGTGGCCAACCCGGAAGATTTTGCCCTTCAGCTTGCCGAGCCCCGTGCCGAGCGACATGTCGAACGCATCGAGGATCGTGTCGCGCAGCCGGTCCGCGTCGTGCCCTTCGGGTACGAACACCGCGGTCAGCGAGTTCGAGTGCTCGCGCGGGTCGAGACACACGGTTTCGAGCCCCCAGCCGGCGACGGCCCGCCGGGTCGCCTCACCGTGCCGAACGTGGCGGGCAAAGACGTTCCCGAGCCCCTCCTCGTCGAGAAGCATGGCGAGCGCCTCGCGCAGCCCGTAGAGCAGGTTGGTCCCCGGCGTGTACGGGAAGAAACCGGTGTGCCCGGTCTCCAGCATGGGCTGCCAATCCCAGTAAGAACGCGGCAGCCTTGCGTCCTTCGCCGCGGCGAGCGCCTTGTCCGAGACCGCGTTGAAGCCGAGACCCGGCGGCAGCATCAGCCCCTTCTGCGAGCCGCCGACCGTGACATCGACCTTCCACTCGTCATGGCGGTAGTCGATCGACGCCAGCGACGAGATCGTATCGACCATGAACAGCGCCGGGTGCCGCGCATGGTCGATCGCCGCACGGACCTCGCCGACCCGGCTGGTGACACCGGTCGACGTCTCGTTGTGGACGATGCATACCGCCTTGATGCGGTGCTCGCGGTCGCGGCTCAGAAGCTCCTCAACCCGCGCCGGGTCGACCCCGTGCCGCCAGTCGCCCGACACAAACTCGATGTCGATGCCAAGCCGCCCCGCCATCTGCCGCCACAAAGTCGCGAAGTGGCCAGTCTCGAACATCACCGCGCGGTCGCCCGGCGACAGCGTGTTGACGAGCGCCGCCTCCCACGCTCCGGTGCCCGATGAGGGATACATCACCACCGCCCCCGCGGTCTGGAACACCCGTTTCATGCCGGCGATGACGTCTTTGCCCAGCGTCGAGAACTCCGGCCCGCGGTGGTCGATTGTGGGAAAAGACATCGCATGAAGCACGCGATCGGGAACGTTGGTGGGCCCCGGAATCTGCAGGAAATGCCGGCCGCTATGGACGGGGGCGGTGTTTTTCATGAGGTAACGAGACTCATCGCTGCTGCGCGCACAGTGTGGCGGCGAAACCGGCCGTGGACAAGCGCCGGCAACGGGCGCGGGAGAGTCGCGGTCGGCCGGGGTTAACCAATCGGCCGAACAACGCTGGGTTCCGATGCGGTCGAAGCGACGAGTGACGTTGATCCACAACCGGACGGCCGGCGAGGCCGACCATGACCGGCGCGAGCTGTCGGCCAAGATACGCGCGGCCGGTTTCGCCGTGTCCTATCACGATGCAAAGCAATGCGACATTGCCGCCGTTGTTGCAAAACCGGCCGACCTGATCGCCGTAGCCGGCGGCGACGGCACGGTGCGAAAGGTCGCGCTCGCCGCGCGAGCCGACGGTCCGCCGATTGCCGTTGTCCCGCTCGGCACCGCCAACAATATCGCCAATTCGCTCGGCCTCACCGTGCCGTTGGTCGACTTGATCGCCGGTTGGCGCGAGCCGCGGCTGATGAATTTTTACCCGATCGAGGTCGATGCGCCGTGGGGCCGCCAACGCCTGATCGAGGGTATCGGCTTTGGTGCGTTCGCGCGGATCATCGACGAGGAGACCGGCGACGAGAAGCTGTCGCCGCTCGAAGCGCGCCGGCAGCTGGCCGACGCCGTGCTGCACACCGAGCCGGAGCCGCTCAACATTCGCGTCGACGACGCGGTCGCATCGGACGACATCGTCCTGCTCGAGATCACCACGATCCCGCTCGTCGGCCCCAACCTTTACCTGGCGCCCGACGCGAATCCGGCCGATCGGCTGCTCGACGTGTGCAGCGTCCCGGCGCGCGAGCGAACCACGCTTGCCGCCTGGCTTTCCAGTCCTGAGCCGGGCGAGGCCGCCCCATTCGCCACGCGGTCGGCGAGCCATATCGCGATCAGCGGCCGGTTCGCGCGCGTGCGCATCGACGACGACGTGCGCAGCAACGACAGCGGCGAAGCCGGCACGATCAACCTGACGTCGGCGGCCGCGCCGCTGCGCTTTGTCGTGCCGTCGGATTGAACGCGGCCGGCAGGCGCCGCGCCGCGGTCAGCAGCTCAGCAGCCGCTCGACGCGCCGGCGGTCGAGGTCGTAGCATTCGCAAGCGGTCCTTTCGAGACCGGCGCGGTCGACGATCGTGATCTCGCCGCGGCGATAACGGATGAGGCCGGAGCGCTGCAACTCGGCCGCCGCCTCGCTGATACCCGACCGCCGCACGCCCAGCATCGCCGCCAGAAATTCCTGGGTCAGCCGCAAGACCTGCGAATCCGTGCGATCGCTCGACATCAGCAGCCAGCGCGCGGTCCGCTGTTCGACCTGATGGAGCCGGTTGCACGCAGCGGTCTGCGCGCTGAGGTTCAGCAAGTCCTCGACAAAGCGCAGCAGCACGGCGCGCACGCGCGGGTTGTTGTCGAACACCGCCTTGCAGGTCGCGGCGGGGATGCGAAACGCGGTGCCGGGCAACTGGATCACGATATGCTGTGCGGAGGTCTTGCCGCCGAGCAACGCCGAGACGCCGATCAGCCCTTCGGGACCGACCATGCCGACCTCGCTGCTGGAGCCGTCCTCCATCATGGTCAGCACCGAGGCCAGCCCGTCTTCGATGAAATAGATCTGATCGAGCGGCGAACCGACATCGTAAACGATCTGCTTTTTCGGCAAGGCAACGGGGTGCAGATCGCTTGCCAGTTCGGCGAAATCGACGGGCGACAACGATGCCAACAGCCGGTTCTTTATGCTTCTTACGGCGGTCATCGTATCCCTCCAGCGCTCGTCGGAGCGCGCAGATATCTTGCGTTCGTGGCGCCAGCCTGGAGACGACAATCTACCCAAGCCGGCGCGGCGCGAGCGTCCGCTAGCGGACGCATGTCTGAAAAACAAATAGATCGCGGGATGCCTCCGCTCGCTCCTTACGCGCGGCCAAATTCCCTGCCGCAGCCATAATCGGTACCGGCGGTTTACCGCAATTGCGGTTCGTTTACGTGGCGCCCGATCCCGTTTTGCTTCGCAACCGGCGGCCGGCGGCTTAGTCTGTCGGCCGCCTCAACCGAGCCGCCGTCATGCCGCTGGACACCCCGCCTGTTGCCGCCCTCGAAACGCGTTTGCGCCGCGAAATCAACGGCGAAGTGCTGTTCGATGCGTTCAGCCGCGGGCGTTATTCGACTGACGCTTCGATCTATCAGATCGAGCCGCTCGGCGTCGTTGTCGCCAAAAACAAGGACGACATCGCCGCCGCGATCCAGATCGCGCGCGAGGAGGGCGTGCCTGTGCTGCCGCGCGGCGGCGGCACCTCGCAATGCGGCCAGACGGTCAACCGTGCGCTCGTCGTCGAATGCAGCAAATACATGCAGGGCGTTGGCGAGGTCGACACCGCGGCGCGCCGGGTCAAAGTCCAGCCCGGCGTCGTCATGGAGCGGCTCAACGCGAGGCTCCGTAATGATAAACTCTGGTTTCCGGTCGATGTCTCGACCGGCGACCGCGCGACAATCGGCGGCATGGCCGCGAACAATTCCTGCGGCGCGCGCTCGATCCGCTACGGCAA
>JAFAWI010000370.1 GCA_019241915.1 Alphaproteobacteria bacterium | reverse complement strand
CGAGTGCTCGACGAGAAATGCGGTCGCGCTGCCGAACTCGCCGCCGACTGAGAAGCCCTGCGTCAGGCGGGCGACAAGCACCAATCCCGGCGCAGCGAGGCCGATCGTGTCATAGCCGGGTATCACCGCCATGATGGTGGTGCCGATCATCATCAAGAGGATCGACATCATCAGCGCCGCCTTGCGCCCGGCGCGGTCGGCATAGGCGCCGAGCACAATCGCGCCGAGCGGGCGGACCAGGTAGGACAGGCCGAACGCGCCGAACGTTTGCAGCAACGCCACGGTGTCGTTGCCCGGCGGGAAGAAGACCTTGGAGATCGTCACGGCAAAATAGCCGTAGATCAGGAAATCGAACCATTCGAGCGCATTGCCCATCGAGGCCGCGACAATGACCCGGTAGAGCGGCGTCGGCGCTCGCCGCGCGCGGCCTAGCGCGGCGTCGGTCATCCTGACTAGGCCGGCGCCAGCAGCGACAGCTGCACCGAGACCTTGCCGTCGTCGGCGTCGATCAGCGGAATCGGGTAGTCGCCGGAGAAGCAGGCATCGCAGAATCGCGGCGCCCGCGGGTCGCGCTCCTCGATGCCCATCGCCCGGTACAACCCGGCGAGCGAGATAAAGGCCAGGCTGTCGACGCCGATCAGCCGGGCCATCGCGTCGATGTCGTAGCGCGAGGCGAGCAGCTGATCGCGGTCGGGCGTGGCGATGCCGTAAAAGCAGGGATAGGTGGTCGGCGGACTGGAGATGCGCATATGCACCTCGCGCGCCCCGGCGTTGCGCACCATGTCGACAATCTTGGTCGAGGTCGTGCCGCGCACGATCGAATCGTCGACCAGGATGACCCGCTTGCCTTTGAGGTCGTGGCGGTTGGCGTTGTGCTTGAGCCGCACGCCGAGGTGGCGGATCTGGTCGGTCGGCTCGATAAAGGTGCGCCCGACATAGTGATTGCGGATGATGCCGAGCTCAAACGGGATGCCGGCTTCCTGCGAAAAGCCGATCGCCGCGGGGACGCCGGAATCGGGAACCGGCACGACGACATCGGCATCGATCGAGCTTTCGCGCGCGAGTTCCTGGCCGATGCGCTTGCGCGCCTCGTAAACGCTGCGGCCTTCCATGACGCTGTCGGGCCGCGCAAAATAGATGTACTCGAAGATGCAGAAACGTTCGGGCTTGCGGCCGAACGGTTTGTAGCTGTGCAGCCCGTCGGCGTCGGCGGTGACGACCTCGCCCGGCTCGACATCGCGCACGAAGTCGGCGCCGATGATGTCGAGCGCGCAGGTTTCCGACGCGATGATCCACGCATCGGCGAGCGTGCCGACGACCAGCGGGCGCACCCCCAGCGGGTCGCGCACGCCGATGACCGCCTCCTGCGACAGCGCGCCGAGCGAGTACGCGCCTTCGACCTGGGTCAGCGCGTCGACGAGGCGATCGACGATCGTGGTCTGCTTGCTGGTGGCGATCAGGTGGTTGATGACCTCGGTGTCGCTTGTGGTGTGGAACAGACTGCCGCGGCGCACCAGCTCGCGCCGCAACTGGTAGGAGTTGGTCAGGTTGCCATTGTGGCAGATCGCCAAGCCGCCGACCTCGCATTCGAGAAACAGCGGCTGGACATTGCGCAGCGCGACCTCGCCGGTGGTGGCGTAGCGGACATGGCCGATTGCCGAATGACCCTTGAGCCGGCCGATGATGTCGGGCGAACCGAAATTGTCGCCGACGAGACCCATGCCGCGGTGCTCGTTGAACTGCTCCCCGTCATAGGCGACGATTCCGGCGGCCTCCTGCCCGCGATGCTGCAGTGCATGGAGCCCGAGCGCGGTCAGCGCCGCCGCATCGGGATGGCCGAACACGCCGAACACACCGCACTCGTCATGGAAATGGTCGGTCTCGCCGCGAGCGGGCGTCGGCATGCGCGATCCTCGTAGGGGCTTGTCCGGCCTCGACAAATATGGGGCGTTATGGACTGTGTTGCCAGAGTGTGACAAGACCGCGCCGGGGGTCAGCGCTGATTGTCCATCAGGCGATTAAGCTGCTTCTGATCGGCCGGCTTATAGCTCGGCGCCTGCGGTTGATCGGTCGCCTGCGCCTTCGGGTTCACATAGGCGCGAATCGCCTGCTGCGCCTGGGCCTCAGGGTTCGCCATCTGCTTTGTCTCGTCGACCGCCGCGGCCGCTTTCTCGCGCCATTGCGCCGGCAGCACGGTGCGCAGCACATCGGCCCCCTGCTGCAGGTAGGGCATGCTTTTCGCCTGTTTGACCCAGGGCGGCCACTCGCTCGGCTGTACGGTATCGAGCAGCAGGCAGGCGAGCGAGACGATCAGGGCGCCGCGCAGCAGCCCAAAAATGAAGCCAAGTGTGCGGTCGATCCCGGACAGCGCGCTCGAGCGCACCGAACGGGCGAGGAGCCCGGTGACGATCGTCAGCAAGATCAGGCTGACGAGGAACACGCCGCCGATCGCGATCAGGTTCGACAGCAGCGGGTTGTGCACCAGCGGCTCGACTGCGGTGTAGGCATAGTTCCAGCCGTAGAGCGTGACGATGCCGGCGCCGATCCACGCGACGATCGACAGCGCCTCGCGCACAAAGCCGCGCGCGAAGGCGAAGACGGCCGACAGGCCGATGACCGCAATGACGCCGATGTCGAGCGGGTTCATGGCGCCG